>DATLTC010000070.1 GCA_035533755.1 Gemmatimonadaceae bacterium | reverse complement strand
GCCGCACGCCCGCGTGACCGCACGGACTGCGGCGCACGCGCCGGGAACGGAGACGATCCTCCTGGTGGAGGACGAGGTGGCGGTGCGGCGGCTGGCCGAGCGGATTCTCACGTCGGCGGGTTACACCGTGCTCGCCGCGGGCGACGGCGCGGAGGCGTTGCAGCTACTGGCGCAGCATCGGACGCCGGTGCACCTGCTGCTCACCGATGTGGTGCTGCCCGGCATCAGCGGCCGCGAGCTGGCGGCCAAGGTGGAGAGCACGCATCCCGAGGTGCGGGTGCTGTACACCTCGGGCTATACCGACGACACGATCCTGCGCCACGGCGTGCTGGACAGCGTGACCCACTTCCTGGGCAAGCCGTACACGGTGGCGGAACTGACGCAGCGCGTGCGCGAAGTGCTGGACGGGCCGGCGCCTCTCCGGAAGCCGTGAGCGCCCGCTAGAAGGCCGCCGCCGACCGCGCGAGCACCGACTGCCAGAGCTCGCGGTTGGCATCCCACCGCTCGCGTTCTTCGGCGAACGTGATCTGGGCGACGTTGGCCTTGAGCGTGTCGAGCACGGGGGTCAGCTTGGTGAGCGACGCCCGGGAGAGCACGCCCTCGTCGTCGATCAACACGGTCCACAGCTGGATGTTCGCGGTCCACCGCGCTTTTTCCGGCGCGTTGCGGATGCGCGAGACGTTGTACCGGATCATGTCGAGCAGCTTGGACATCTGCTCGTGGTCCTTGGCGGCCATCCGGCCCGTCTGCGCGAGATGCAGCTGCCAGAGCTCCACGTTGGCGGTCCAGCGTTCCTTCTCGGGCACGTTCCTGATCGTGGCCACGTTGGCCTTCATCACCGCCCACTGCGCGCTGACGCGCGGTTGCTCCTGCGCGGCCGCCACCGTGGGCGCGGCGAGGAACAGCAATGCCCACAGAGTCCTGATGGTCATGGGGTCTCCTGGAAGAGCCCGATCGGCGACGTGCCGGATCGGGCAAGCGAGTGCAATGTCTGTTGCGGCACTCGCGACGGGAGTCGGTGATTTGAACGACGCGGCGTAGGGGATCGGAGAAGCGGGGCAAATGACGCGCGGCGCCCCGAGAGGCGCCGCGCGGTCACTTCCCACTGATCGTTGAAGGATCA
Organism: Gemmatimonadaceae bacterium; assembly: GCA_035533755.1. NCBI lineage: Bacteria > Pseudomonadati > Gemmatimonadota > Gemmatimonadia > Gemmatimonadales > Gemmatimonadaceae > Gemmatimonadaceae bacterium. The sequence continues at coordinate 6,709 of DATLTC010000070.1, read as the reverse complement.
GGGCACGATGCCGCACACCTGGCCCGGCGCGCACCCCGGAGTCACGGGGGGCAGCCCGAGCTTCCTGGCCTGTGCATTGAACGCCGCGAGGTCGGTGGCCCACACCCGGGCCAGCGCGTCGGTCTGCACCTTGAGCTGGCCGCTCAGGTAGTCGAAGATCGGTTGGGCGGCGGCGATCGGCCGCCCGTCGCCGCGATCCACGGTGCTGAGCAGCGTCCCGATCCGGTTGTTGATCTTGATCGGGAAGTTGAGCGGATCCTGCCCGCTCTGGTTCTGTACCTGGTACACGTTCTGCTCGATGGCGGCGGCGTGCACGTCGAGCGTGTCGCCCAGGGCCTTGAGCTGGGCGTCGTCCGACTTCTTGAGCCGGTCCTGGACCTGCGCATTCACGTTGCGCACATCGATCACGGCCTGGTTGGCCTCCGACAGCCGGTCGCGGATCCTGATGGCGAGCGCGAACTGCGCGCGCAGGTCGGCGTCGCTCACGTCGGTGAACAGCGGATTGCGGACCACCGTCACCGGCTGCGTGAGCGTGCGGCCGTCGGCCACCAGGCGCACCTGGTACGTGCCCGGCGGCGCCGCCGGACCCTGGGTGGACGCGCCCCAGAGGATCATGCCCGGGAACGTGGTGGCGCCCTCGTAGCGCAGATCCCATACGAAATGATTGATGCCCTCGGCGGCGGGCGGCGCGCCGCCCCCGAACCCGCCGCGGCCGAACCCGCCGCGTCCGGCGCCCGGCGCGGCCTTGGCCGTGTCGGGCTTGAAGGCGCGGATCACGCGGCCGTTGGCGTCGAGGATGTCGATGCTCACGCGCTGCGCCGGGTGCTTGAGCCAGTAGGTGATCGTGGCGCCGTCCGTGGACCGCACGGCCGTGGGCGGCGCGAACAGCCAGGCGTCGGCGGCCGCCACCTGCGGCGTGTACTGCTGCAGGGGCGCGATGTGGTCCAGGATGTAGAAGCCGCGCCCGTGCGTGGAGATGGCGAGGTCGTTACGCACCACGATCAGATCGCTCACCGGCACGTCGGGCAGATTGAGCGACAGCGACGACCACTGATCGCCGTCGTCGTACGAGATGTACACGCCGTGCTGCGTGGCGGCGTAGAGCAGGCCCTGGCGCGTGGGATCCTCGCGCACCGCGTGTACGTAGTCGTCGGCGCGGATGCCGTTCACGATCTTCGTCCACGTCTTGCCGTAGTCGTGGGTGCGGAAGATGTACGGCGCCCGGTCGTCGAGCAGCGGACGCTTAACGGCCACGTAGGCGGCGCCGCCGTCGAACGCCGAGGCGTCGATCTGGCTCACGCGTCCGAAGTCGGGCATGTCTTTGGGCGTGACGTTGGTCCACGTCTTGCCGCCGTCGCGCGTGACGTACACCAGGCCGTCGTCGGACCCCGTCCAGATGACGTTCACGTCCTTCTTGGAGGGTCCGATGGCGAAGATGGTGCCGTACACCTCGGGGGAGTTCATGTCGTGCGTGATCGGCCCGCCCGACGGGCCCATGGTGCTGGGGTCGTGGCGCGTGAGGTCGGGGCTGATGCGCGTCCAGCGCTGGCCGCCGTCGGTGGTCTTCCACAGGTGCTGCGAGCTGGCGTAGAGCAGGTGGGGATCCACCGGAGAGAAGATGATGGGATACGTCCACTGCCAGCGTTCGACGAGGGCGCTGGACGGTTCGCCGGAGAACATGAGCGGATACGGATTCACTTCGCGCGCCTCGCCGGTGCGGCGGTTGAGCCGCTCCAGGAAGCCGCCGTTGTTGGAGCCGGAGAAGAAGACGTCGGGGTCCAGCGGGTCGGGGGCGATGTAGCCCGGCTCGGCGCCGCCGGCATCGTACGCCGCGGGGGCCGGCGCGCCGCGTCCACCACCGCGACCTCCGCGGCCCCCCGCGGCATCGAGCCCCGCCGTGCTCGACACGCAGATCGTGCCGTCGTCCTGCTGGGCGCCGCACAGGTCGTACGGGATGCGCGCCGTGGCCGCCACGTGGTAGAGCTGGGCCGTGGAGTACGTCTCGGGAGTCCAGGTCTTGCCGCCGTCGGTGGTCACCGCGCCGCCGCCGTCGTTGCCCACCACCATGTGCTCGCCCTGGTCGGGGTCGATCCACAGATCGTGGAAGTCGCCGTGCGTGCCGCGCAGCGTGGTGAGCGTCTTGCCGCCGTCCACCGACTTGAAGAGGTCCGTGTTCTGCATGTACACCAGGTTCTCGTTCTTGGGATCGGCGTACACGTGCGTGTAATAGAAGGCGCGCTGGCGGACGTCATGGCTGCCGTTGATGAACGTCCACGTGGCGCCGGCGTCGTCGGAGCGGTAGAGCCCGCCGGCGGCGTTCTCGATCAGGGCGTACACGCGGTCGGGGTTGGCCGGCGACACGGCGATGCCGATCTTGCCGTCCACGCCGGCGGGGAGTCCGGGGTGGCGGGTGATCTCGGTCCACGTCTCGCCGCCGTCGGTGGACTTGAACAGCCCGCTGCCCGGGCCGCCTGACGAGGCCGTGTATTCCTTGCGATACGCCTCCCAGAGCGCCGCGTACACCACCCTGGGATTGGTGCGGTCGATCTCCACGTCCACGGCGCCCGTCCGGTCGTCGCGGTAGAGCACCTTGCGCCAGGTCACGCCGCCGTCGGTGCTCTTGAACACGCCGCGCTCGGCGCTGGGCACGGCGTACTTGCCGAACACGGCGGCGAACACGATGTCGGGATTGGTGGGATCGATGCGGATCTTCGAGATGGCGTCCACGTCGCGGAAGGCGCCGTGCGTCCACGTCTTGCCGGCGTCCATCGAGCGGTAGATGCCGTCGCCCGGCATGATGTTGCCGCGGATCTCCGACTCGCCCGTGCCGATGAGCACCTCGTTGGGATTGGTCTCCGACACGGCCACCGCGCCCACCGAGGCGCTGGTCATCTGGCCGTCGGTGACCGGCGCCCAGTGCTTGCCGCCATCGGTGGTCTTCCAGAGGCCGCCGCCGGTGGCGCCGAAGTAGGCCACGTTGGGCTGGCCCTTGACCCCGCTCACGGCAATCGAGCGGCCGCCGCGTTCGGGCCCCACGTTGCGCCAGCGGAACGTCTTGAGCAGGGCGGTGTCCACCGGAGACGGGATGGGCGCGGGGCGCGGCCGAGTGGCGGGGCGGCGGCCGCCGGTCCCGGCGGCGGCGATCAGGACTAGGGCGGCCGGGAGGAGGGCGGCGCGGGGCAATCTGCGAGGGCGGAACATGGCGAAGTCCGTTCGGGTTTCGGATGGCGATGGGAAGGGGGCGGCGACTCAATTACGCCCCCGGGGCGCGCGGTTGTCCAGAGCGGCGGCCTGGCGCGTTGGTGTTCTCCGCGGAATCATGGCATCTTGAATCCGCCATGACCCTTCCCTTCGATGGACCCGGCCGCCGGATAGCGCCTCCGATGCGGCACGACGTGCGACGCCTGTTGATCGGCATCGTCGTCCTCGCGTTGCTCGGCTTGATCGTGTTCCCCTGGCTGGCGGGCTTCGCCACCGACTGGCTCTGGTTCCGGGAGATCGGATTCACCACCGTGTTCACGACGTCGCTCATCTGGCGCGTGGTGCTGTTCGTGGCCGGTGGCGTGGTGGGGTGGGCGATCGTGTTCGGCAACCTGCGGCTGGCGGCCGGGCACCCGGGCAAGATGCCCGCGCTGTTCATCCAGCGGCTGAACGCGCCGCCGCTCGACGTTTCGCGTCTGCTCAGGCCGGTGATCCGCCTCGGCTCGCTGTTCGTGGCGTTTCTCGTGGCGGTGGCGGCCTCGTCGCTCTGGATGACCTTCCTGCAGGCGTTCCACGGCGCCTCGGTGGGCACGGTGGATCCGATCTTCGGGCGCGACGTGGGCTTCTATCTGTTCCGGCTGCCGGCGATCTCGGTGGTGCTGAACGTGCTGATCACGCTGGGCGCGCTCTCGCTGGCGGCGGTGGCGGTGGTGTATGCCCTGCGCGGCGAGCTGGTGCTGGGGCCGCGGCGGGCCACGGCCGATGCGGGCGCCGAGCGCCATATCGGGCTGCTGGTGGCGGCGCTGTTCGTGCTCTCGGCGCTGCGGCTCTGGATCGTGCGCACGGCGGAGCTGCTCTACTCCACCACGGGCCCGCTCGTGGGCGCGAGCTACGCCGACGTGCACGTGGCGCTGCCCGGAATTCGCCTGTCGGCGATCGTGGCGCTCCTCGGCGCCGGGCTGGTGGCGTACGGGCTCATCCGCGGCCGGCTGTTGCGGTACACGCTGATCGGGGTGGGCGCGTACGTGGTGGTGGGGATCCTGGCCCGCGGCGTGGTGCCGCTGGCGGTGGAGCGGCTGGTGGTGCTGCCCAACGAACTGGTGGACGAGACGCCCTTTCTCAAGAATCACATCATGGCCACGCGCCGGGCGTGGGGCATCGACGGCGTGCAGACCAGCAATCTGAGCGGCGAAGCCAAGCTGACGATGGCCGACATCCGCGCCAACGCGGCGACGATCGACAACGTGCGCCTGTGGGAGCGCGACCTGCTCCAGCAGACGTTCAAGCAGATCCAGGAGATCCGCACCTACTACGACTTCGTGTCGGTGAACGACGATCGGTACACCATCGACGGGCAGTACCGCCAGGTGCACCTGTCGGCCCGCGAGCTGAACACGGCGTCGCTGCCCACGCAGACGTTCATCAACGATCGCCTCACGTTCACGCACGGCATGGGCGTGACGATGGCGCCGGTGAACCAGGTGACGCCCGAGGGGCTGCCGGTGCTGTTCATCAAGAACCTGCCCCCCGAGTCGGACGTCTCGGTGAAGCTCACGCGGCCGCAGATCTACTACGGGCAGCTCACCAACAGCTACGTGTTCGTGAACACGGCGCAGAAGGAGTTCGACTACCCGGCGGGCGAGACGAACATGTACACGTCGTACACGGGCACGGGCGGGGTGCCCGTGGGCTCGCTGGCCCGCCGCGCGCTGTACGCCTGGGAGTTCGGGTCGCTCAACATCCTGTTCTCGGATGGGATCACCGGCGCGGCGCGGATCATGTACCACCGCAACATCATGGACCGGGCCACCACGGCGCTCCCGTTCCTGGACTTCGATCCCGATCCCTATCTCGTGATCACCGACGCCGGCCGGCTGGTGTGGATCCTGGACGGCTACACCACCAGCGACCGCTATCCGTATTCGGAGCCGGTGGGCGACGGCACCAACTACATGCGCAACAGCGTGAAGGTGACGATCGACGCCTACGACGGCGCGGTGACGGCGTACGTGATGGACCCCAACGACCCGGTGATCCGCACCGACGAGCAGATCTTCCCGGGGATCTTCAAGCCGCTGGCCGCGATGCCGGCCGACATCCGGGCGCACCTGCGCTATCCGGGGCGGCTGTTCCGCATCCAGGCCACGCTGCAGGCCACCTACCACATGGATGAGCCGGACGCGTTCTACCACCGCGAGGACCAGTGGCAGATCCCGAGCCCCGCCGACGGCGCGTCCAACGTGACGCCGTTCATGCGGCACATCATCCTGCGGCTGCCCGGCGAACAGAAGCCCGAGTTCATCTACATGACGCCGTTCACGCCCCGCGGCAAGGACAACCTCGCGGCGTGGATGGTGGCGCGCATGGACGGCGACAACTACGGCAAGCTGATGGTGTACCGGTTCCCCAAGCAGAGCCTGGTGTACGGGCCCACGCAGATCGTGAACCGGATCAACCAGGACACCGACATCTCGCGCCAGCTCACGCTGTGGGATCAGCGCGGCTCGCAGGTGATTCGCGGCGAGCTGCTGGTGATCCCGATCGAGGAATCGCTGCTCTACGTGGAGCCGCTGTACCTGCGCGCCTCGGGGGGCACGATCCCCGAACTCAAGCGCGTGGTCGTGGCCAGCGGCAACCGCGTGGTGATGGGGGAGACGCTCGACGAGGCGCTGAACGCGATGTTCGGCGCGGGGGCGTCGGTCACGGCCACGGGTGACATGCTCGACACCGCCGGCGTGGCGGCCGCAGCCGGCGCCGTGGCTGGCGCGCCGGCTCCCACGGCCTCGCAGGTCACGCTGCTCCAGCAGGCCCAGAACCACTACGACCGGGCGATCGCGGCGCAGCGCGCCGGCGATTGGGCCGCCTACGGCCGCGAGATCGACGCCCTGGGCGCCGCGATCAAGCAGCTCCGCACGCGACAGCACTAACCAGACCTCACGATGCGCAACCGATTCCTGCTCGCCGCGATCGCGGCGCTCCTGCCCACGCTGGCCGCGGCGCAGGCCGCGCCGCCGCTCACCGCCACCCTGCCCGTCGACTCGGCGGTGACCGTGGGGACGCTGCCCAACGGGCTGCGCTACTACATCCGCGTGAACCACAAGCCGGAGAAGCGCGCCGAACTGCGGCTGGTGGTGAACGCCGGCTCGATTCTCGAGACCGACAAGCAGCTCGGACTCGCGCACTTCATCGAGCACATGGCGTTCAACGGCACCCAGCACTTTCCCAAGAACGCGCTGGTGAGTTATCTGCAGTCCATCGGCGTGCAGTTCGGCGCCGACCTGAACGCCTCCACGGGCTTCGACGAGACGGTGTACATCCTGCCCATCCCCACCGACACGGCGCGGATCGTGGACAAGGCGTTCCAGATCCTGAGCGACTGGGCGCACGGGCAGCTGTTCGATTCCACCGAGGTGGTGGACGAACGCGGCGTGGTGCGCGAGGAATGGCGCGGCCGCAAGGGCGCCGACGACCGCATGCTGCAGCAATGGCTGCCGATCGCGTTCAAGGG
>DATLTC010000069.1 GCA_035533755.1 Gemmatimonadaceae bacterium | reverse complement strand
AGGGCTTGCGGGCCGTGAAGGCCGCGGGCGGACTCGTCCTGGCGCAGGATGAGGCGTCGTCGGTGGTCTTTGGCATGCCGGGCCAGGCGGCAAAGAGCGGCATGGTGGACGCCGTGCTGTCGGTGGACGAGATCGGGGCTCGCCTCATGCAACTCACCACGGAAACAGGGGAGAGCGATGGTCGCGCACATCCTCGTCGTTGAGGACAGTCGCACACAGGCCGAGGCGATCCGCGCCGTGCTGGAATCCGCCGGCTACGAGGTGGAACTGGCCGAGAGCGGGGAGAAGGCGCTCGCGCAATTCGACCCCGAACGCTGTCACGTGGTGATCAGCGACGTGATGATGCCGGGCACGGTGGACGGCTACGCCCTCTGCCGCCGCATCAAGCAGAGCCCCGGGGGGCGCCATACGCCGGTGATGCTGCTCACCAGCCTCGCCTCCCCGATGGACATCATCCACGGCCTGGCGTCGGGCGCCGACAACTTTCTCACCAAGCCGTACGATCCCGACCATCTCGTGGAGCGGCTCCAGGTGCTGCTCCGCACGCGGGAAGCGCGGGCCCAGCGCAAGCTCCATATGGGGATCGACATCTACTTCATGGGGCAGACGTTCAACATCACGTCCGATCGCGAACAGATTCTGGATCTGTTGATCTCCACCTTCGAAGACGCCGTGCGGCAGAACCAGGCGCTGCGTCAGCGGGAGGAGGAATTGATGGTGGCGCGGGCGGAGCTGGCCCGCTACGCCGAAACGCTGGAAGCGCGGCTCGAGAGCGTGTTGCGCTCCGTGCCCGACGTGCTGTTCAGCGTGAAGGCCGACCTCACCAGCGTGTACTACTTCTCACCGGCGTGCACCGAGATCACCGGCTACGAGCCCGACCAGTTCATGCGCGATCCGGCGTTCGCCATGCGGCTGGTGCATCCCAACGACGTGGCGCAGGTGGCGGCGGCGTTCCAGCGCGCCCAGGCCGGTGAACGGGTGACCTGTGAATGTCGTTGGGTGCATCGCCTGGGGGGCACCAAGTGGCTGCACACGACCGTGGTTCCGGTGCGCGACGACGCGGAGCGCGTGGTGCGGCTGGATGGCATTGCCCGCGACATCACGGAATCGCGCCGGCTGGAAGAGCAGTTCCGCCAGGCCCAGAAGATGGAGTCGGTGGGGCGTCTCGCGGGCGGGGTCGCGCATGACTTCAACAATCTGCTCACGGTGGTGCTTGGCGAAGCCGAATTCGCGCTGGAAGGAATGGCGGCCGATGATCCGGGGCGCGGGTCCCTCGAGCAGATCCGCGCGGCGGGGCAGCGCGCCGCGGGGCTCACGCGGCAGTTGCTCGCGTTCTCGCGGCAACAGATCGTGGAGCCGTCGGTGTTCAACATCAATGCGCTGGTCGTGGAGATGGACAAGATGCTGCGCCGGCTCATCGGCGAGAACATCGACCTCGCCACGCGGCCGGCGCCGGAGCTCGGTCTCGTCAACGTGGACCGCGGGCAGCTGGAACAGGTGCTGATGAATCTGGTGGTGAATTCTCGCGATGCCATGAACGATGGGGGGCGGATCACGATCGAGACGGCCAACGTGGATCTCGACGCGGAGTATCGGCAGCAGCATGGCGACGTTGCGCCTGGCGAATATGTGATGCTCGCGGTGAGCGATTCGGGAACGGGGATGAGCGAGGAGACCAAGTCGCGGCTGTTCGAACCGTTCTTCACGACCAAGGATCGCGAGAAGGGGACCGGGCTGGGCCTGGCCACGTGCTATGGGATCGTGAAACAGGCGGGCGGCCTGATCGTGGTCTACAGTGAAGAGGGAGTCGGTACGACCATGAAGGTGCTGCTCCCGCGGGCGCACGACGTGGCGGCACCGGCCGTGCGTCGCGCCCCGGCGCCGATCGGTGGCCATGAGGGCATTCTTGTTCTGGAAGACGAGGAGGCGGTGCGCCGCCTGACGGTCCGCATGCTTCAGGCGCAGGGGTATCGTGTGGTGAGCACGGCGAGCGGCGAAGAGGCCCTGGCGATTCTCGAAGCCGGCGAGGAGCGCGTGCAACTGCTGTTGACGGACGTCGTGCTGGCTGGACGACTGAACGGGGGCGTCGTGGCCGCGCGGGCCCGCGCCCTGCGGCCCGAGCTGAAAGTGCTGTTCACGTCGGGCTACACCAGCGACGTCACGATCCTGCACGGCATGCTGGACGAGGGCATCGTGCTCGTGCAGAAGCCTTTCACCGGCGAGGCGCTGGGCCGCAAGGTGCGCGAGGTGCTGGACACGCGCTGAACGACCGGATGGGGGACCCGGCGAACTGGAGCAGTCGCCGGAGCGGTGCGTGTGGGAAGAAACGCGCTACTTTCGCAGCAGCGCCGCCATCGCGACCAGCGTTCCGAGCACCGACGTGGTCACGCTGATCACCTGTGCGAACTGGAATCCGCTCCCCGGTTCCTTTGTAGGCACGAACACGGTGCTTCCGGGGCCCGGGGTGGGGGTCGAGCGAAAGATCCAGAGGTGCGAGTTCTTGCTCTCGATCTTCCCGTTCGCCTGGGTGACAAAGGCGTGCCCGGCATCCGCCATCGCCGTACCCCCGCCCGCCGCGCGTACGTAGTAGTCCAGATCCGCCCCACGCACGTACGTCACGGCAACCGGTGAGTTTACCGCCCCGCGCACCGAGACGATCCCCGAATACGTCGGAACGTTTATCGAATCTCCGTCCACCAGGGGCAGGTTGTCCCGGCTCGATGGCCTGGCCAGCGCGTTGGGCAAGTCCACCCCGATCCGCCCCACCCCGTTGTGGCGCACCAGCACCATCCCGCCGGCGTATGCACTGTTGGTCAGCCCGCCGGCGCGCTCGATCACGTCGGCCAGCCGCTCGTCCTTGGTCTGCAACGCGTACACGCCGGGATACCTCACCTCCCCCTCCACCGCCACCGTGCGCTGCAGCGCCCACCCCGGCTGCCGCATGATCAGCACGTTGTCGTACGGCTGGAGCGGCACCTCGGGCGCCGTGGCCGCAGGCGCCGCGATGCCCGGCGGGCCCAGATACCGCCCGTCCGCCGTGCGCTCGAACAGATAGGTGGAATCGAGCGGCACCCGCTGGGTCACCGCCGTCACCCCGTTGGCCCGGTCTTCCGGCAGGTGCGCGATCTCCGCGTCGGTGAGCAGCGCCCCGTCCTGCAGCCCGCCGGCCAACAGCACCGCGTCGCGCAATGTCATGCCGTCGTGATACGGGAACCGCCCACTCTTGGTCACCGCCCCGTCGATGCTGATGAACCGCTTGGGCCGGAACTCGGTGAGGGAATACACCTGGATGGAATCGCCGTCCCGTAGCAGGATGTCCTGCGCCGGCGTGCCCAGCGTGTCCTTCAGCGATGCCTGCACCACCCGCCGCGTGCTGTCGGGCATGAGCCTGAGCACGCTCACCTGCCCCAGATAGCTGTCGGGCTTGAGCCCGCCTGCCGCCCGCAGCGCCTGCGACAGCCGCATCCCTGGGGTGAACGCGAGATCGCCCGGCTGCCAGACGTTCCCCGACACGGAGATCCGGTCCGCCACCCGCTTGGCGATCTCGCCCACCCGCACGATGTCCCCGGGCTGCAGCGCCACCGCCGGCCCCAGCCCGCTGGACAGCAGCGGACTGGTCACCTGGATCATGGTCCGGTCCTTGCCGCTCGCCGTACGCTCGGCGGGCGGCACCACCCGCTCGATCACGATGCTCCGCCGGTCGGCCGTGGCCCGGAAGCCCCCCGCCATTCTCAGCGCATCGGCGAGCGTCTCGCTCGGCTTCAGTTCATACGTAGCGGGGCGCATCACCCCACCCGCGATCCGCACCCGCCCCCCGCGCACCGGCACGAACACGATGTCCCCGCTCTGCAGCCGCACGTCCTTGGCCGCGTTCCCCGCCAGCAGATAGTCGTATACGTCGAGCGTGTCCACGGGCTTGCCGCCGCGCACGAGCTGCACGCCGCGCATGCTCCCGTTGTCGGTGGGGCCGCCGGCCGCGTACAGCGCCGTGAGCATCGTCCCCAGATTCGACACCTGGTACGCCCCCGGCTGCTTCACGTCGCCCGTCACGTACACCTGCCGCGTGCCGAGCCCCGCCACGCTCACCGTGAAATGGGTGGTGGGATCGGTGCGCTTGATGCCCGAATACGACCGCGACAGCCGCGCGAACAGCAGATTGTTCAACTGCGTCATCGTCAGATTGGCCACCGGGATCTGACCCACGTTGGGGATCACGATCCACCCCTCGCGCGTCACCGTGAGCGCGTACGCGGCCTGCACGTCCCCCGTGAGCGTGAGCACCAGCCGGTCGCCCGGGCCCACCTGGTAGTCGTCGCTCACCGGCCCGTTCTGGTTGGGGTCGAACTGCGACGTGGCCCGCGAGAACATGTTGAGCCCGAACAGGGTGAACCCGCTGTCCACCACCGCGCTGTCGGCCGCGCGCGCCGCCAGCAGCGCCCGCAGCGAGCCGGCCGCGGCCGTGTCCGTGCGCAGCGCCCGGGCTATCGAATCGAGCAGCGCCGAGTCGCTCCGCGCCCGCGTCTGCTGCCGCCGCTGCCCCACCAGCCGCAGCGAATCCAGCGCCGTGGTGTCCATCACCCCCAACTGCTTGACCGCCGCGTACACGTCGGGGGTGAGCGCGAACGTCGAGTCGGCCCCTCCCCCGGGCAGCACCGCGTCGAGCATGCTCGCCGGATACCCCATGGCGGTGAGCCGGCTGCGTACCTGGTCGGCGCTGAGCCCGCTGTTCAGCAGTTGCTGCCGTAGCTGCGCCACCACCGCCGGATCGGCCAGCGCCTGCTGCGCCTGCGCCGGCGTGGGGATCTGCTGCGCCCGCGCCGCCCGCGGCATTCCCGCCCACGCCATCGCCGCCGCCATCACCAGCACGATCTTCGAACGTCGCGTCATCATCAATCCGGCAGTTCCCCGCCAGGCCGAACCACCGCCTGTAGCGTTCTTGAAAGTATGTGCAGATCGGTGCGCAGCGAATAGCCGCGCACGTACCCGAGTTCGATGCGGCACCGGTCGGGATACCCCACGTCGTGCCGCCCATTCACCGCCCACGCCCCCGTGATCCCCGGCCGCACCGAGAGCAGCAGCTCCGCCGACTCGCCGTACACCCCCAGCTCGTCGGGCACCACCGGCCGCGGCCCCACCAGCGACATCTGCCCCACGAACACGTTCCACAACTGCGGCAGCTCGTCCAGGCTCGTGCGCCGCAGAAAACGCCCCACTCGCGTGGTGCGCGGATCGCGGCCGTCGGGAATCTTGAAGTGGTTCCGCCGGTAGTCCTCGTACATCGCCGGATCGGTCTTGAGCTCGTCCTCGGCGCTGGCCCGCATGGTGCGCAGCTTGTAGCACCGGAACCGCCGTCCCTTGTACCCCACCCGCTCGTGCGCGAAGATGGGCGACCCCGCGCTCTCCATCCGGATGAGCGCGCACAGCACCCCCATCACCGGCGCCAGCACCACCATCCCCACACCCGCGCCCGCGAGGTCCACGGTTCGCTTCATGGCCGCCTGCCAGAATCCCCTGATCGTGGGCGCCAACCGCACCAGCGGACTGTCGCCGCTCCACACCACCACCGGGTCGTGCCCCGCCGGCACCTCCGTGGGCATCACGGCCAGCAGCTCGCACCCGTGCATCAGCGCCAGGTCGGCCACGTGCCGCATGGCCCGGTTTCCCACCGGCCCCGCGATCAAGATCGTTTCGGCGTTGTGCTGCTGGAGCGCCGCGGCGAGGTGGCCGACCGCCGCCGCTTGCTCGTCGTCGTCCACTTCCACGGCCACGGCCGCGGCCACCACCATGCGCCCCGCCAGCACCGCGGGGTGGGCCAGCGCTCGCGGCAGGTCGCCGGCCGAGCCGATCACCACCACCCGGCGCGCACGCGCGCCGGGGGCGGCCGGCGCCGGCGCCGCTTGTCCCTTCGGAATTGTCTTGCTGTCTCGCATCCGCGTTCTTGGTTGCAAGTGGGTTGGCGAGCCAAATCTACGGGCCGCTGCGGCATCGCGACAGCCTTGCCACGCTCATTTATCAGCAGTAGGATCATCACCACCGCAATATGAAGTCTCTATCAAGACTCGCGTCGTCGGTGCTCGCCGTCACAATCATGGCGGCCGCGTCCGCGTTTGGACAGGCCCCCGGCCCCCGGGCCCTGCCCCTCCAGCCCGGCGACCGCGTGCTGCTCAGGATCTGGGCCGACACCACCGTCATGGATTCCGCGGTGGTCGGCGATAACGGTTCCATCATGCTCCCCAGGCTCGGGCCCCTGTCGCTTACCGGCGTGCCGGCGCCCGCCATCGGCGACTCCGTGCGCAAGGCCTATTCGGCGCTGTTGAACCCCGTGTCCGTCGAAGTCACCCCCCTCCGGCGGGTGAGCGTCGTGGGCGAGGTCCGCAGCCCCAATGTGCTCTATCTGGACACCTACTCCACCGTGCGCGACGCCATCTCGCGCGCCGGCGGCATCGACGACATCGGCCAGGTGGACCCGATCGTCCTCATGCGCGACTCCGGGCGCGTGAAGCTCGACCACTGGCGCACCCGCGCCGACGACGCCGCCGTGATCCGCTCGGGCGACGTGATCATCGTCGAGCGCGACCCCTGGATCAAGCGCAACATCTTCTCGGTGATCTCCGGCCTGGGCATCGTCGCCTCGCTGATGATCACGATCTTCCACAAATGACCGACGACGGAACCCCCATCGTCTTCGACCTCGGCGACGCCGCGCGGCTCGTCGTGCGCCGCTGGCGCCGGGTGGCCGCCGGCGCGGCGTGCGGCCTTGCGGTCGCGGGCGGCGTGCTGCTCTTCTGGCCCCCGTCGTTCCCCGGCCGCGCGCTCCTGCTCATCCGCGAGTTTCCCGGGACCGGCAACAGCCTGCAAGGCAAGGTGAACCTCTCTCAACTCGTGCCCGGCCTCCTCGGTGGTGATCAGGACGTGGAACTGGCCACCCAACTCGCCCTGCTCCAGAGCCGC
>DATLTC010000068.1 GCA_035533755.1 Gemmatimonadaceae bacterium | reverse complement strand
AGAGCGCGCTCGTCCCCCAGGCGCGCCGTGAACTCGAACTGGCCCGCCAGGCGATTCCCGGCGGAGGGGGCGCAACGAGATGACGCGGCGTGATGGGGCACGCGCGGTGGAGCGCGCATGAAGCGGCGCGAATGGGTGCGGCAGGCCGCGCTGTTCGCCGTGGGCCTCCGGTTCGTGCGCCCGGCGGGCGCGCCGGCGCCGGTGGACGTGGCGCAGTTGCTGGTCCCGATGGACGATGCGCAGTCGGATCATCTCAAGGCGTACGGGCTCACCTTTGCCACGCTCAAGATGGGGCTCAAGGCGGAGTGGCTGCTCAACTACCGCGGCGGCTCGTTCCTGCTGCCCGATGTGCCAGAACTGCGCAAGGAAGCGGCGCTCGACGGCGTGACGCTGGAGATGATCACCGAGGCGCAGCTCGCGTCGGTGCGCGCGCTCATCACCAATTCCAACATGGACTCGGTGCCGCTGGAGAAGGCGCCGCGCATCGCGGTGTACACGCCGCCCGACGCGGCGCCCTGGGATGACGCCGTGACGCTGGCGCTCAAGTACGCCGGGATCGCCTACACCCCGATCTACGACCAGGAGGTGGAGCGCGGCGACCTGAGCAAGTACGAGTGGCTGCACCTGCACCACGAGGACTTCACCGGCCAGTTCAACAAGTTCTACCTCGGGTACCGCGACGCGCCCTGGTTCATCGACATGGTGCAGAGCAACCTGGCCGAGGCCAGGAAGCTGGGCTTCGCCAACGTGCCGGCGCTCAAGAAGGACGTGGCCGAGCGCATCCGGCAGTTCGTGAGCAACGGGGGATTCCTGTTCGCCATGTGCGGGGCCACCGAGACGCTCGATCTGGCGCTGGCCGGCCACGACGTGGACATCGCGCAGCCGTTCTCCGACGGCACGCCCATGGATCCCGACGCCGACCGGAAGATGGACTGGTCGCGCGCCCTGGCGTTCCGCGACGCGCACCTGGAGAGGTCGGCGTACGTGAACTCCATGAGCGACATCGACGGCCACCAGGTGAACGACCCGGCCCGCCGCCAGCCGCTGGGCACGTTCACCCTCTTCAACTTCTCGGCCAAGTTCGATCCCGTGGCGTCGATGCTCGTGCAGAATCACCGGAGCGTGATCAACGACTTCTACGGGGTCACGACCAGCTTCACCAAGGCCACGCTCAAGCCGAGCGACGTGGTGCTGGCGTTCGAGGAGGGCGCGCCGTGGGTCAAGTACATCCACGGCGACTACGGCAAGGGCACCTGGACGTTCTACGGCGGGCACGACCCCGAGGATCCCGAGCACGCCATCGGCAACCCGCCCACGGATCTGTCGCTGCACACGCACTCGCCGGGCTACCGGCTGATCCTGAACAACGTGCTGTTCCCGGCGGCCAAGAAGAAACCGCTCAAGACGTAAGACATGGTCACGCATACGAAAGCTGCAACTGCAACTGCAACTGCAACTGCAACTGCAACTACCTGGACGAACGACCAAACGGACGTGACGGATTAACGGATCACAACTACAACTGACTCGGGAACTGCTCCGCCATCGAGATCTCGATCCGGCATCGCGATCCCGATGAGGGAGCAGTTCCAAAGCGATGGCAGTTCGATCCGCAATATCCGTCCAATCCGTCTCATGGTAGTTCTGGCCGCTGCCGTTGCCGTTATGGTCGCCGCGCCCCTCCTGCGACAAATTGATCCCTCCCGCCACGCCTGAACTGTGGGCGGCCGCCGCGCAGCGTTAGGTTTGGGGAATGTCCGAATCCCGCCTGAGCCCCAAGGTCGCCGCAGCGCTTCGCGCGGCGATCGCGCTTGCCGGCGGGCGCGAGGTGTGCTTCGTATGCAGCGAAGACGCCGACGGCGTGCTCCAGACCGCGCGCGTGGCCGCCCGCGGCGGCGTGACCAGCGTCCTCGCCCTTCCCGGGTTCGCGCAGCGCGGCGAGATGCTCGTCCACAATCACCCCTCGGGAGCGCTCGACCCCTCCGACGCCGACCTCGCCGTCGCCGCGCGTCTGCACGACGACGGCATCGGCTTCGCCATCATCGACAACAACGCGTCGCGCCTCTACGTCGTGGTCGAAGTGCCGCGGTACGTCGAGCAGACTCCCCTCGACCTCGAGCGCGTCGCCTTCGATCTCGGTCCCGACGGCGCCGTGGCCCAGACCCACCAGCGCTACGAAGACCGTCCGTCCCAGCGCGAGATGGCGGAGCTGATTGCCCAGGCGTACAACGACGGCGGCGTGGCCCTGCTCGAAGCCGGCACCGGCATCGGCAAGTCGCTGGGCTACCTGGTGCCGGCGCTGCGCTGGGCCGCCGCCAACGGCGAACGCACCGTCGTCTCCACCAACACCATCAACCTCCAGGAACAGCTCGTCCGCAAGGATCTGCCCTTCCTCGCCCGCGCCATCACCGACCAGCCCGTGCGCTTTGCCCTGCTCAAGGGATGGCGCAACTACCTCTGCCTCGCCCGCCTCGAACAGGCCCGCGCGTCGGGGTCGTCGCTGTTCGAGGATGAACTGCACCACGAGCTCGACGCCATCGCCGCCTGGGCCAAGCGCACGTCCGATGGCTCGATGAGCGATCTCACCGCGCGCCCGTCGCCCGAGGTGTGGGACGAGGTGTCCGCCGAGCCCGACCTGTGCACGCGCGTCCAGTGCCCGCACTTCGACAACTGCTTCCTGTTCAAGGCCCGCCGCGCCGCCGCGCAGGCCGACGTCATCGTGGCCAACCACCACCTGCTGCTCGCCGACATCGCCGTGCGCCGCGCGTCGCAGAACTGGGACGAGGCCGCCGTGCTCCCCTCGTACCGCCGCCTCGTGATCGACGAGGGCCACCACCTGGAAGACGCCGCCGCCGCCCACCTGGGCATGAGCGTCACCCGCGGCGGGCTGCAGCGACTGTTCAACCGCCTCGAACGGCGCGGCGGCCGCGGACTCCTGCCCACGCTCGTCGCGCGGCTGCGCGGCAACCGCGACCTGCTCAGCGAGGCCAGCCTCGAACTGATCGACGCCCGCCTCGCCCCCTCCGTGCGCTCGGCGCGCGACAAGACGTCCATTCTCTTCGACGTGCTCGACGAGGTGCTGGCGCAGTCGGGGCAGCCCGTGCTGCGACTCACCGACGAGTTTGCCGTGCACCCCGTGTGGAAGGGCGGACTGCGCGTGTCCCTCGAGAACACGCTCGGCGAACTGGGCGTGCTCGACGAGGGGCTGTCGATGGTGCGCGAGCGGCTGGAGGGCAGCGCCCGCACCGAAGAGGCCGGCGGCCCCATGCTCGGCGAGATGCGCGCCGTCTCGCGACGGCTGCAGAGCGCCGGCGACGCGCTGCGCGAGGCGCTCGATCCCACGCCCGGCGCCGAGACGGTACGCTGGATCGAGGCCCGCGGGCGCGACCGCGCCGTGGCCGTGGCCAGCGTGCCGCTCGATCTCGCGCCCATTCTCCGCGACGATCTGTTCTCGCGGCTCAAGACCACCATCGTCACCAGCGCCACGCTCGCCGCCGAGGGACGGTTCGATTTCATGGCCGGCCGGCTGGGGCTCACGTCGTCGGAACTCGAGCCGGTCACGCGCATTCTCCCGTCGCCCTTCGATTATGCGCGGCAGGCGCTGCTCGCCATTCCCACCGACACGCCGGCCCCCAATCGCGATCCCGAGCGGCACGCCCACGCCCTGGTGCGCATCCTGCTCGACGTGGCCGACGCGGCCGACGGGGGCGTGTTCGTGCTGTTCACCAGCCACCGCGAAGTGCGACGCGCTGCCGAACTGCTGCGCGCCAAGAACGTGGAGCGGCGATGGCCGCTGCTCGTGCACGGCGAGGACGGCCGCGACCGGCTGCTCACGCGATTCCAGGAGTCCGGGCGCGCCGTGCTGCTGGGCACCACGTCGTTCTGGGAAGGGGTGGACGTGCCGGGCGATCCGCTGCGCGCCCTGCTCCTCGCCAAGATCCCCTTTCGCGTGCCCACCGAGCCGCTCACCGCGGCGCGATGCGAGGCCATCGGGCAGCGGGGCGGCGATCCGTTTGCCGAATACATGGTGCCCGACGCCGCGCTCAAGCTCAAGCAGGGGTTCGGGCGGCTCATCCGCACTGCCACCGACCGCGGGGCCGTGATCATCGCCGATTCGCGCGTGGCCACGGCTCGCTATGGCGCCGAACTGCTGCGCGGGCTGCCGCCGGCCCGCCGCGTGATGGACGTGTGGGAGGAATTGCGGCCGGTGGTGCGCGAGTTCTACGCCGCGGACTAGGGCGCTACACAGGTTGGGCGCCGCCGGCGCCGCCGGCGCCGCCGAATGCCCGCGAATGGCCGCCCCCCGCGATCGCCAGTAGATTTCCCGGCATGCCCTCCAACGCCTCGCTCCCCATCGCCCGCCCGTCCAAGATCGTGTGTGTGGGGCGCAACTACGCCGAACACGC
>DATLTC010000067.1 GCA_035533755.1 Gemmatimonadaceae bacterium | reverse complement strand
CGCCGATGCCTCGTACTGGGTGCTGGGCGACATGCCCGCACTCGAGTTGATGGACCATGTGACCTACGGTCGGGGGCTGGGCCCGTCGTTGGGCGAGGGCCGGTGGTCGGTGCTCGCCTCGGCGTCGGGCTCGAGCCAGGTGATCAGGAACGTGGATCCGCCGGTGTCCGCCGGCGTGAGCCTGGGGTATCGTCATTCGACGGCACAGTCGCTCACGGCGGGCGTCAACTTCGGGCTGACCGAATCGGCGCCCAAGGTCTCGGCGACGATCGGGTGGCGGATCTTGCTCCTGGGCACCCCATAGTCCCGCCGGGCGCGTGACGGCCCCCGGGGTTCATGCTACTATCCATGCCACGCGCGCACTCCGCTCGGTATGGTAGGACGCCTCCAGGGTGAGCCCCCAGAGTAAGCACGCACCGCCCGCCATTCACATCGCGCCGCTCCTCGCCGAGGTAGCGGTGCTGGATGCTCCCGGGGCCCTGGCTCGCCTCGGGAGCGATTCGCAGGGACTGAGCGAAGCGGAGGCGGCGGCTCGCCTCGTGGCCGAGGGGCCCAATCAGATTGCCGAGTCCGAGCACGTCACCTGGTGGCAGCGGGTGCTGCGCGCGCTGCGCAATCCGCTCGTCATCCTGCTCGCCGTGCTCGCGTCGGTGTCCGTGGCCACGGGCGATCCGCGAGCGGCGTCGATCATCGGAGTGATGATCGTGATCGGCGTCTCGCTGCGATTCGTGCAGGAGGCGCGGGCCGATCGCGCGGCCGACGCGCTCAAGGCGATGATCCACGTGACGGCCACGGCTGTCCGCGATGGCGAGGCGCGTGAGATCCCGTTGCGCGAGATCGTGCGTGGCGACGTGGTGCAGCTCGCGGCCGGCGACATGATCCCGGCCGACCTCCGCGTGCTCACGGCCCGCGATCTGTTCGTGAACCAGGCCAGCCTCACCGGCGAGTCGCTGCCCGTGGAGAAGTTCCCGGCCCCCGTGGTGGCCGGGACCGCGTCCGCTTCGGCGGTGGACTGGCCCGATCTCTGCTTTCTGGGCACGAGCGTGGCCAGCGGCGCCGCCACCGGCGTCGTGGCGGCCACCGGCCCCCGCACGTACTTCGGGAGCCTGGCCGGCGCGCTGGCCGATCCCGAGGAGGAGACGAGCTTCGAGCGCGGCGTGAGCGGCTTTACCTGGCTCATGATCCGCTTCATGGCCGTGATGGTGCCGCTGGTGTTCCTGATCAACGGCGTGACCGGGCATGGGTGGCGCGAGGCCTTCGTGTTCGCGCTCGCCGTGGCGGTGGGGCTCACGCCCGAGATGCTGCCGATGATCGTGTCGGTGTGCCTGTCGCGTGGGGCGGTGGCGATGTCGCGCAAGCAGGTGATCGTCAAACGGCTGGCCGCCATCCAGAACTTCGGGGCCATGGACGTGCTGTGCACCGACAAGACCGGCACGCTCACCATGGACCTTGTGACCCTGCAGCACCATTGCGACGTGGCCGGCCAGGAGAGCGAGCGGGTGCTGCTCGATGCCCTGCTGGTGAGCCACTTCCAGACCGGGCTGCGCAACCTGCTCGACCGGGCGGTGGTGCGATTCGCCGACGAGCACGGCACGAAGATCCCCGCCGGCTACGCGTTGCTGGACGAGTTGCCGTTCGATTTCGTGCGCAAGATGATGTCGGTGCTCGTGGCCACGCCCGAGGGCACGCGCCGGCTGCTCGTGAAGGGCGCCCCCGACGATGTGCTGGGGCGCTGCACGGCGTTCGAGGCGGCGGGCGCGGTGACGCCCATCGACCAGACGGTACTCACCCAGGTGCGCGGCGCGTACGAACGGCTGAGCGCCGACGGATTCCGCGTGCTCGCGGTGGCGACGCGCGACGTGCCGGCGCGCGAGCACTACACCACGGCGGACGAGTGCGACCTGGTGCTCGTGGGGTACGTGGCGTTTCTCGATCCGCCCAAGGAGAGCGCCGGCCCCGCGATTGCCGCCCTCCGCCAGCACGGCGTGACCGTCAAGGTGCTCACGGGCGACAATGAAGTCGTCACGGCGTGCGTGTGCCGCCAGGTGGGGCTGCCCGCCGAGGCTCCGCTGCTCGGGCCCGCCATCGATGCGATGAGCGACGACGCCCTCGGCGCGGCCGTGGAGCGGACCAGCGTCTGCGCGCATCTGTCGCCGGCGCACAAGCAGCGGATCATCCAGGTACTGCGCGCGCGCGGGCACGTGGTGGGATACCTCGGCGACGGCATCAACGATGCGCCGGCGCTGCGCGCCGCGGACGTGGGCCTGTCGGTGGATTCGGCCGTGGACGTGGCCAAGGAATCGGCGGACATCATCCTCATGGAGAAGAGCCTGCTCGTGCTCGACGACGGCGTGCAGGAGGGGCGCAAGGTATTCGCCAACATCCTCAAGTACGTGCGCATGGGGGCGAGCTCGAACTTCGGCAACATGTTCAGCGTCATCGGGGCGAGCGCTGTGCTGCCGTTCCTGCCGATGGCGCCCATCCAGGTGCTGACCAACAACCTGCTCTACGACGTCTCGCAGGTGCCGATTCCGGGGGACCACGTGGACCCGGAGCAGGTGGTGGCGCCGCATCCGTGGTCGGTGGACCGGATCCGGCGGTTCATCCTGGTGGTCGGGCCCATCAGCTCGGTGTTCGACTACACGACGTTCGCCGTGATGTGGTTCGTGTTCGGGGCGCGGGACGGGGCGCACGCGGCCCTGTTCCAGACGGGCTGGTTCGTGGAGTCGCTGATGACGCAGACCCTGATCATCCACGTGATTCGCACGCGCAAGATCCCGTTCCTGCAGAGCCGCGCGAGCTGGCAGTTGATGGCCACGACGCTGCTGGTGATGGCGATCGGGGCGTGGCTGCCGGTGTCGCCGTTCGCGGCCTCGCTGGGCCTGACCCGGCTGCCGTCGGCGTACTGGGGCTATCTGGCGGTGACGCTGGTGTGCTACCTCGGCGTGACGCAGGGCGCCAAGACCCTGCTGGCGCGCAGAGGCTGGATCTAGCGCCGGCGGCCGGCAGGCGGCCTTGTCTGTACGCGTCCCGAGGGTAGTGTTGTCTCGTCCAGATCCGGAAGCGCGATCATGCCGTCCGTCCGTCCCGTTCTCATGGTGTTCGTTGCCGCCGCGCTCACGGCTTGCGCCGCGGAGCCGAAGGCGCCGCCCCCTCCGGCCTACGCACCGCACGCGCGCTACGTGACGGTGACCACCGTGGCGCTGATGGTCAAGGAAGACGCCGGCGTCCTGCCATTCCTGAAGAAGGACTTTGCCAAGGGCGGAGTGCTCGACGGCAAGGAGGTGTACGGCTTCGAGCCGAGCACGATCACCGTCGTGGCCGGCGACACGATCCACTTTCACTTCGTGAATCCGGAAGACGACGAACACAACTTCGTGCTGCACGATCTGTTCGTGAAGTTGCCGGGCCAGACGGTGGTGGACACCACCTACGTGGCCCGGGCGCCCGGGATCTACGACTTTGCGTGCGCCATCCCGGCTCACCTGCCGATGATGCACGGCCAGCTGGTGGTGTTGAGTCCGTCCGCGGTGAGCGCCCAGTGACGTCCGTCCGGCGGAGTCGCCGCGCATGATGTTCCTGTCGCGCGGGCTCCGCGATCGGTTCCGGCGCATCCTCCCGGAATTCATCAAACGTCCATTGCGCGGGCGCCTGTACGGCTTCGTCCCCGCGCGCTCGGCGCTGCGCGCGGCCATCCACGAGGCGGCCGGCGGCAGCATCGTGACGGTGAACGGCTCGGTGGAGCTGCGGGTGCCGGCCAGCGCGCTGCCCGACGTGCGGTACCATCTGGTGGACAACGGCGAATCCATGGATGAGATCGCCAACCTGCTCCAGGTGGCGCGCGAGCCGGGCGGGCTCCTGTTCGACGTGGGCGGCCACAAGTCGCTGCTGTCCGAACTGTTCTGCCTGGCGTCGCCGCGGAACCGCGCGATCAGCTACGAGCCGTCGCCCTCGCTCCGGCGCGATGCGGCCCAGATCCGGTCCCTCAATGGTCTCGACGACCGGCTGGTGCTGAGCGCCAACGCGATTGGCGACCGGTCGTGTCGCGTGGCCGGGTACGTGGATGGCAACGGGCTGATCGCGTTCGGCGACGCGCCAACTCCCGCCGCCGCGATCCCCGTGGAGTTCACCACCCTCGACGCCGAATGCGACCGGCTGGGGGTGAGCCCCGAGGTCGTGAAGATCGACATCGAGGGGTTCGAGGACCAGGCGCTGGCCGGCGCCGAGCGCCTGCTGGCCGAGCACCCGCCCATCCTGCTGCTGGAATTTCACCTGGATCTGCTGGAGCAGCGCGGCGTTCGCCCCCGCGACCTGCTGGCCGGCCTGGAGCGTCGCGGCTACGGCTTCTTCAGCACCACCGGCCGGCGCCTGTCGGCCCGCGACGTGTACGGGTCGGCACGGGCGGTGATGCGGTTCATGGCTCGGCCGGCCTCGGCGCGGTAGACATTTGGCGCGGCGGCCGCCGCCGCTTCCATCGCGGGCCCGGATTGCGCATTTTCCGAATGCCGTCCTCACCCTCCGCCCCCGGGTCCCCTCATGCGTTCCTCCCTCATCGCGCTCGCCGGCGCGTTGGCTTTCGTGTGCACGGCCGGCGCCCAGACCTACTCGCCCTCCAGCGGCGTGCGCTACCATCGTCTGCTCATCCGCAACGCGCTGCTCATCGACGGCGCCGGCAACCCCACGCGCGGCCCGGTGGACATCGTCGTCGAGGGAAAGACGATCACCGGCGTGTACGCCGCGCACCCGGTGGCCGAGTCGGGGAGCGCCATGCCCACGCTGGACGGCGGCAACTTCGACCGCGTGATCGACGCCACCGGCATGTACGTGATGCCGGGCATCATCGACGTGCACTCGCACATCCAGTTCGACCGCGGCGGCATCCCGATGCCGCACGACTACGAGTTCAAGCTGCTGCTCGCCCACGGCATCACCACCATCCGCGATCCCGGTTCGATGCAGGGCCCCGACACGATCGTCCACTACGCCAAGCTCTCGGACGAGAATCTCATCTCGGCGCCGACGATCATCCCGTACGTGGTGGTGCAGTCGGAGTACCCCGACTCGGTGCGGGCCCAGGTCCGCCATGTGAAGGCCATCGGCGGCAAGGGGCTCAAGGTGTTCATCAACCGGCCCGACGTGTGGGACGCGATCTCCGACGAGGCCCACAAGCTGGGGCTGCCCATCGCCACCGACATGAAGATCCAGGAGACCGACGCCATCCGGGCGTCGCAGCTCGGGGTGGCCTCCATCGAGCACTGGTACGGCATTCCCGACGCGGCCACGCCGGGCCCGCAGAACTTTCCCGACTACTACAACTACGACAACGAGGCCGACCGCTTCCGTTGGGGCGGCGACATCTGGCGCCAGGCCGATCCGGCCCGGCTGTCGGCGGTACTCGACACCATGCTCGCGCATCACGTGACCTGGGACCCGACGTTCGCGATCTACGAGGCGAACCGGGATCTGGGCAAGGCGCAGAACGAACCCTGGTTCAGGGACTACGCGCTGCCGGCCATGTTGAAGTTCTACCAGCCGAACCCCGGCGCCCACGGCTCCTACCAGGCCGACTGGACCACCGCCGACGAGGTGATGTGGCGCAACAACTACCGCATCTGGATGCACTGGGTGCGCGAGTACGCGGCGCGCGGCGGCAACGTGACGGTAGGCTCCGACGCGGGGTTCATCTATGCGTTGTACGGGTTCACGACGATTCGCGAGATGGAGATGCAGCAGGAGGCGGGGTTCCACCCGCTGGAGGTGATCCAGCACGCCACCTCCAACGGCGCCAAGCTGCTGGGGCTGCCGCGCACCGGCGTGGTGCGCACCGGGTTCGACGCCGACCTCGCGATCGTGGACGGCAATCCGCTGCACAACATGAAGGTGCTGTACGCCCTGGGCATGGACGTGCCGGGTCCGGACGGCAAGCTCGTGCACCGTGGGGGCGTGCGGTACACCATCAAGCAGGGCATCGTGTTCGACGACCATCAACTCCTGGCTGACGTGCGCTCCATGGTGCGCCAGGCCAGGGCCAACACCGCAGGGGAGAAGAGTCGATGAGTGTGCGTCTGTCGCAGCTGGCCCAGGGCCTCGTGGGGTCCGAGATCCTGAAGATCGCCGCCGAGGTGCGCGAGCTCGTCGCGCAGGGGCGGCCGCTCTGCAACCTGACGGTGGGCGACTTCTCGCCCACCGAGTTCCAGGTGCCCGAGCGGCTGGCGCGGGGCGTGGCCGACTACGTGGCCAAGGGGCAGACCAACTATCCGCCGTCCAACGGCGTGCTGGAACTGCGCAAGGCGGTGGCGGCGTTCTACAAGCGCGGGCTCGGGCTCGACTACCCGGTGGACGGCATCGTGATCACGTCGGGCGGGCGGCCGGTGATCCACGGCATCTTCCAGACCGTGGTCAATCGGGGCGACCGCGTGGTGTATCCGGTGCCGAGCTGGAACAACAACCACTACACCAGCATCGTCGGTGCCCAGGCGGTGGAGATCGCGTGCGGGGCCGACACCAACTTCCTGCCCACGGCCGCGATGTTGAAGGCGGCGGTGCGGGGCGCCACGCTGCTGTCGCTCAATTCGCCGTCCAACCCCACGGGCACGATGTTCTCGGCCGAGCAGCTGGCCGACATCTGCGATCTGGTGCTTGAGGAGAACGCGCGGCGCGGCCCCGACGACCGGCCGCTGTACGTGTTGTACGACCAGATCTACTGGATGCTCACCTTCGGCGGCGGCCGGCACGTGAATCCGGTGAGTCTGCGGCCGGAGATGGCCAGGTACACGATCTTCGTGGACGGCATCTCCAAGGCGTTCGCGGCCACGGGGCTGCGGGTGGGCTGGGGCGTGGGGCCGTCCGACGTGATAAAGAGCATGGCCGACCTGCTCACGCACATCGGCGCCTGGGCGCCGCGCCCGGAGCAGATGGCCACCGGCGAGTTGCTGTGCGCCCCCGACGACATCAAGGTGTATCACGCCGGAATGCTGGCCGGCATCCAGGAGCGGCTGTCGCTCCTGGCGGGTGGCATCGAGCAGCTCAAGGGCGACGGATTTCCCGTGGAGAGCACCACGCCGCAGGGGGCGATCTACCTCAGCGCCCGGTTCGCGCTGCACGGCAAGCGCACGCCCGAGGGCGAGGTGCTGGGCAGCAACGAGGCCATTCGCCGGTATCTGCTGCATGCGGCGGGTCTGGCGGCGGTGCCCTTCCAGGCGTTCGGGCAGCACGAGGAGACGGGCTGGTTCCGGCTCTCGGCGGGGGCCGTGTCGCCGCAGGACGTGCGGGAGCTGATCCCGCGCCTCAAACACGCGTTGCACGCGTTGGCCTGATGCCCGCGCAGGCGTTGGCGCCCGAGACGCTCGAGGGCTGGTACGTGTTGCAGCAGGCGTTCGCCGTGGATCGCGCGGCGCTGCGCCGGCTGCCCGACGCGGAGTTCGATGCCGCATGGCGCGAGTTCGCCGCCGTGATGGCCGAGCTTGCCGGAGGCGACGGCGCGGATGGGTGGAGCGCGCTCGCGCCCCTCGTCGGGTCGAGAGCCGACGTGCTGGTGATGCACTTCCGGCCCACGCTCGACGCCGTGGGAGCCGCGCAAGCCCGCGTGGCGCAGACGCGCCTGGCGGACTTTCTCACGCCGGTGGAGTTCTTTCTCAGCGTCACCGAGGCCGGGCTGTATTATCTGACGGCGCAGCTGGCGCGCGACGCCGTGGCGCGGGGCGGCAAGGTGGGGGACGACGTCTACAAGGAGGAGCTGAAGAAGCGCGTGGACGCCGAGTTGGCCACCGAACACGTGCAGCGGCGGCTGTATCCGCTGCCGCCGGGCGAACGCATGCCGTACGTGTGCGTGTATCCCATGGACAAGAAGCGCGAGACCGGGCAGAACTGGTACGCGCTGCCCATCGACGAACGCAGCGAACTGATGAAGTGGCACGGCCTCACCGGTCGCAAGTACGCCGGGCGCGTGCTGCAGGTGATCAGCGGGTCGATCGGGCTCGACGTGTGGGAGTGGGCGGTGACCCTGTTCGCCGCCGATCCGCTGGAGTTCAAGAAGATCGTGAGCGAGATGCGGTTCGACGAGGCGAGCGCGAAGTACGGCGAATTCGGGAACTTCTATGTGGGCCGGATCGCCGCGCCCGACGTCTGGGCCCGGGCACTGCGCGCCTAGTTCGCTTCCATCCGGGATCTGGTCACCGCGCGCTCGTACAGGCTGAGCACCTGGCTGCGCGTGATCAGGCCCAGGTAGGCGCCGGCCGGGCCGTCCACCACGGGCACGGCGTCGGCGCCCCGCACGCCCATCTTCCGCACGGCGTCGAGCAGTGAGTCCTGCGGCGTCACCGTTTCGGTGGGGCGCGCCAGGTCCGCCGCCAGGATGAGCTGGGCCAGGTTGCCGGAGTTGGCCGCCACCTCGCCCAGGTCCGCCAACGCCACCACGCCGATCAGGCGCCGCTCGTCGTCGACCACGGGGAACACCAGTTGGTCGCCCCGGCCCAGCGTGTGCAGAAAATCGAGCATCACGGCGCCCTCGGCGAGGACCGCCGCCGCGCGGTCGTAGGCGTCGGCCACGCGCAATCCGGCCAGCGCGTCGCGGTCGGTGCCGTGCTCCAGCCGTTCGCCGCGCCGGCGCAGCCATCCCGTGTAGAGCGAGTCCGGCTCGATGCGCCGGGCCACGACGTGCGCGATCACCACCGTGAGCATGAGCGGCAGCATGATCGCGTAGTCATTGGTCATCTCGAATACCAGCAGGATGCCCGTGATGGGCGCGTCGGTGGCGGCGGCGATCATCGCGCCCATGCCCACCATGGCGTAGGCCTCGGGGTGGAGCCCTCCGGCCGGCCAGGCCGCGGCGAGGGCACTGCCCACGGCGCCCCCGGTGGCCACGCCGATGTACAGCGATGGCGTGAAAACGCCGCCCGAGCCGCCGGAGTTCAGCGTGATGCTCGTGGCGAGGATCTTGCCGATGGCCAGCGCGAGCAGGGCGTACCAGGTGAGCTGGCCGAACACGCTCACGCGCATGGCCAGGTGTCCGTATCCTGCCAGCCGTCCGTGCGAGATCGACACGAGGATGCCCACGAGCAGGCCGCCGAGTGCGGCGGTCATCGCCGGCGAAAGCTTGAGTCGCGCGACGATCTCGCCGGCGCGAAAATAGCCGCGCACGAAGCCGGCCCCCACGATACCGATGATCACCCCGAGCAGTGGGAAGAACACCAGCACCTCGCTCACCCGTCCATAGCCGTACTCTTGCGGGACGGCGAACGCCGGATGGTTGCCGAACACGGCGCGCGACACCACGGCGGCCACCACGCTCGACACCACCACGGGGGCGAATGCGGCGCCGGAGAGCGCGCCGAGTGTTTCTTCGAGGGCAAAGAACGCGCCGGCGAGCGGCGCGTTGAAGGCGGCGCTGATCGCGGCGCCCGTGGCGCACGCCACGAGGACCGTGACGCGGCGCGGCTCGAAGCGGAACCGGCGTCCGAGCCAGGAGGCGATGGCGGCTCCGAGCACCACCACCGGCCCTTCGCTGCCCGCCGAGCCGCCGCTGCCCAGGGTCACGGCGCTGGCCGCGGTGCGGGCCAGGGCGGGCCGGGACGCGATGTACCCGCCGCGGCGCACCACGGCGAGCTGCACGTCGGGCACGTTCATGCCGTCGTGGTCGTGGCCAATGCGGTGCATGATCCACCATGCGCCGGCGAAGCCCAGGGCGGTGATGACCGGCCGGTACGTCTGCACGGTGACCGGCGATACGTACCTGCTCGGCCAACGGTAGAACACGTTGTAGGCGAGGTCGATGCCCTCGTAGAAGCCCACCACTCCCAGCGCGGCCAGGATGCCGACGGCCACGGCAAAGCCGAGGAGGACCGAATTCTCGCTGAACTCCCTGGCGTTGAACCACCGGACGAATTCGTCCCAGCCGATCTGGCCCGCCACGAGGAGGCGGCGGATCCGTTGGCCTGCGAGCGCGCGACCGCTAGATTTTTCCGGGTCTGAGGCCGGCTGGTGCATCGACGGGAGAACTGGGTGCGGCCGTGCGGCGCCAGGCGCCGCCGATCGTTAGATTACTAAGGCTGAGATGACCTGTGTGCTCCAATCTAATCGGATTGCTGCACGCCGGTGCCAATCGGGCCTACCGGCCCGTTCAACCCTGGGGAGGGCATTGAAATGAAGGTTCGTTTTGGACTGGCCGCGGCTGCGGCCGCGCTGTCGCTGGTGATCGTGGGATGCGGCGGTGGCGACAAGGGTGCCGCCACGAAGACTGATACGACGGCTGCCGCGCCTGCCGCGGCGCCTGCGGCTACAGCGACGCCCGCAGCGGGCAGCGCCACGTACATGGCGCCCACGGGCAAGACGTGGGAAGTGAAGATGATCGGCGATGCGCAGGGCTATCGCTTCGATCCCAAGGCGCTGACGATCAAGGTGGGCGACGCGGTGAAGTTCATCATGGTGTCGGGCGGCCCACACGACGTGACGTTCTGGGCGGACAGCATCCCGAGCGCCGCCGTATCGCAGCTCACGGCCAACATGCAGAACTCCACGGCGCCGCTCACCGCGCCGATGACGATCAACCCCAACGACAGCTACACGGTGTCGTTCGCGGGCGTTCCGGCCGGTCTGTACAAGTACTATTGCACGCCGCACCTCGCGATGGGCATGGTCGCGCAGATCACGGTGCAGTAACGGCGGATTGCAGTAGGCAGTAGGCGGTAGGCAGTGAGCAGGCACCCCGTCATCGGCGATCCGGTGGCGGGGCGCTTTGCCTTGCGGCGCCCTGGGTGGCAGCGGTTCGGACTCCGATTCCCACGCATATGGTTGACCTCGCCAACATTCGCATCGTGCGCGCGACGCGCGCGCATCTCCCGGCTCTGGCGGAGCTGTTCTCGGCGTACCGGGAGTTCTACGGATGCACCACCGACTCGCGCCGGGCGCACGAGTTTCTGCTGGAGCGCATTCGCGGTGAGGAGTCGCTGATCCTCATGGCGTTGGAGGGCAGCGGCGCGGCGGAGCGGGCGGTGGGGTTCGTGCAGCTGTATCCGAGCTTCTCGTCGCTGCGCATGGCAAGGATGTGGGTGCTGAACGATTTCTACACGCGTCCGGACTGCCGGCGGCAGGGGGTGGGGCATCTGCTGCTGGGGGCGGCGCGGTCGATGGCGGCGGGGAGCGGGGCCAGCTACATCGAGTTGCTCACGGCGCGCGGCAATCGCGCCGCGCGGCGCGTGTACGAGTCGGTGGGCTACCGGGCGGACCAGCAGTATTGCCGGTACACGCTGGACCTGGCGGGCACGTCCGCCGCCGGCGGGGACGCGGAGAACGTCTGAGCGGAGCGTGGCGCGGGGCGCGCGGCGGCCGGTGAAACGCGGCTGACGCGCGGGCCGTAGGGAGGGGTGCCTATACTCCTCGAGGCTCGCGAGATGTTCACGCTGTTCAGTGCAGTGATCGGGCTCATCGGCGCCGTGGTGCTTGGCGTGCTGTTCCTGCTCGGGCTGCCATTCATCATCATGTTCGTGATTGCGATCGTGGCGTTCGTGCTGCTCGCGGTGGTGTTCGGGCTGGCCATCGGGCTGCTCAAGCTGGCGCTGTTCGTGGTGCTGCCGGTGTTCGTGGTGTTCTGGCTGGTGAAGAATCTGCTAGGACTTGGGCGGGAGCGCAGTTCGGCGCCGTGAGTTGGGAACCCTGGGCGGGAGCGGCGGGTCAGAGGTACGGAAGGTGGCGCTCCCGGTGTGTTTGGGGGGGCAGGTTGGCTGGGTGGGGTATCTGCGTGGACGTGGGGCGGGTATTTCGCCAGGGTGGCCTGTTCGACCGGACTGCGGCGCCGTGGTTGTATGACCGCGGTGCTGGGGTTAGGTTTCGCGTTCTGCCGTTGGAGCCGGGTGGCAGCGTAGTAGTGGTGTGAGCTGCACAGGGACATCCGGAGACACGGACGGGACGTAGCGCAGTCCGGTAGCGCACCTGAATGGGGTTCAGGGGGTCGCGGGTTCGAATCCCGCCGTCCCGATATGATAAGTGAAAGGCCTCCAACGTTTTGGCGTTGGAGGCCTTTCTGCATCTAGCCCGTGCTCACTCGCCGGGCCGCAAATGCTCGCCGAAGAACTGGTCCACGCGCCGCCAGGCGTCCTCGAGCACAAACGCCCGGTCAAAGTAGTGAAATTCCCCAGGGTACATCATGAATTGCACGAGGTCTCCCTTGCCCGCCTTGAGAATCGAGTCGAGCAGCAGCGCGGTCTCCCAGAAGGGCACGTTGACGTCAGCGGTGCCGGCGAGGACGAGCAGCGGGTCCTGCAGCCGCGCGATGCGGGTCGTCACGGCAGCGCGGGCGTAGATGTCCGGATTCTCCTGCGGCGTGCCCATGCGCTGCTGCATCCAGCCCGAGTGGTACGGGTCGAGGTAGTAGTAGCCCGGATTGACCAGCCCGGCGACGTCCACGGCGCAGGCGAACAGCTTGGGCTCGCGCGTGATGGCGGTGAGCGTGAAGTACCCGCCGTAGCTCAGGCCCCAGACGCCGATGCGCTGCGGGTCCACGTAGGGGAGGGTTTTGAGATACGCGCCGGCAAGCCGGGCGTCGGTCGCGTCCTGGCCGCCGACGTCGTGGTAGACGGCCTCGCGCCAGTCGCGGCTGTACCCAATGCTGCCGCGGTAGTCGGGCGCGATGACGATATAGCCCTCTTGCAGCAAATACTGATGGAAGGCGTAATAGACGCCTTCCCTCCGGTCGGGGTGCCAGCCGTCGTAGTTCTGGTTCACGCCATCGGGATGGATCCAGACGATCGCGGCGTGCTTGCGCGATTTGTCGAGATGCGGAGGGAGGAAGAGCCAGGCGGGCACGGACTTGCCGTCGGCGGCGCGATAATGGATCAGCGTGGGCGCGACGAAGTCGTGGCCATTCATGCTGGCCGGCATGGAGTGGGTCAGGCGCAGTGGCGTGCCGCCGGTGGAGGCGACGACATAGAGGTCGGGCGACTGTTGCGCGTCGGTGTGCTGGTAGGCGATGCGGCCATCGTCCGGCGACCAGACGGCATCGATGTTGGTGCCGCGGCCGTGGGTGAGCCAGGCGACGGTGGCGTGGGCGGGTGAGCCGTGCAGGTCGACGACCCCGATCTGGCGGTCGCCGGGGCGGCCGGGTTCATTGGCGTCGAAGGCGATACGGTCGCCGTCATGCGACCACACCGGCCGCCAGGAATCGAAGGCGCCCCGGGTGACCTGGACGGCGGGCCCGCCGTCGGCGGGCATGACGTAAAGCTGATCCCAGCCACTGGTGTCGCTGGCGAAGAGAATCCATTTGCCGTCGGGCGATACCTGGGGCGTGGCGCCGCGGTCAATCATGCTCCAGAACTTGTCCTCATGGTCCACGTGCACCGCGCGCGCCGGGCCGCCGTTGGCATCGAGAAAGTAGATGGTGCGGCTCTTGAAGTCGGGCGCCACATGGCTGACCACCAGCGTGGTGGCGTTGACCCAGCTCGGCGCGCCGTAACCCCCGCTCGGCCCCTGTACCGCCACCGGGGCGCCGCCGGCGAGCGCGGCGACGTAGAGCTGACCGGACACGAACTCGCCGCGGGCGAAGATCAGCTTGTCGCCGACCTCCGGAAAGGTGGTGTCGTGCGGCACGGCATGCGCGCCGACGGTGTAGACGAGGCGGCGACTGTCGGGCGACCATCGCAGGCCGCCGATGTTCTCGGAAGCGCTCGCGACGCTGCTCCCCGCGCCGCCGTCGCGCGGCGTGACGACAAGCTCGAAATCGCCGGCCCGGCGCTCGACGCGGGCGAGAAAGCGGCCATCGGGCGAGGGCGCGGCGCCGCCGACACCGCCGCCGGGTTCACCGGCCGGCGCGCCGGGCACCAGCATGGGTGTACCCGGTTCTTCGGCGTTGACGCGGTAACGGCCGTAGACGCCGCCTGAATCCCAGGTGAACATCAGGCTTCGGCCATCACGCGACCAACGCCAGGCGGATGGGTATTTGATGCCGACGACAGCGGGGATGGTCAGGCGCTGTGCGCCTGCAGGCACCGCGAACAAGAGGAACAGGAACAACCAGGACGTACCAGCGCGTCTCGCGGACGCGGCCAAGGCGAGCTTCGCCTTGAACTCGGGAACATGGGTGCGGCAGGACGGCTTCGACATCGGGGACTCCTCCTCGTGAGTGGCAAACTTCCGCCCGGAGAGCCCGCCTGTCCAGTTGGCTCGCGTGACCGAGGCAGAGCGCGTCCGTCGCGCGTATACTTGTCACGCCGTCGCGCTCCGCGGACCGTCGGCCCGCGGGTGACGATTCTCGATCAAGGAGAGTACTTGTGCGCCTCGCCGTCCTCAGCGGTCTGCTCCTCGCCGTTTCCGCCTTCGGCGCCGGCGCCCAGCAGCCCCGCGCGCCGCAGTTCAAGGCGCTGGACGTTCAGTCCGGGCACTGGGTCTACCGGGGTACCACCGCGCCGCGCCGAGCGGGCGATAAGCCCGGTACGTTCACCTGGGACGAGCACTGCGGCTGGTCCGCGGACCAGCTCTTCCTCATGTGCAGCTTCGACAACGACTGGTCCGGCCAGAAGGTGCAGTCGCTGGTGGTGGATACCTGGAACAGCCGGGACAAGGCCTATTGGCACTACGAGATGTTCGCCGTGGGGGCGAGCGGCGAGAAGCCGTTTGCGTCGAAGATGACCATCCAGGGCGACACGTGGCTCGAGCTCGGAACGGAGATCCGCGGCGGCAAGACAACGTACGAGCGCATCAGCTACGTCTACTCCTCTCCGACGCACGTGACCGTGAAGATCGAGGTGTCGCCGGACAACGAACACTGGACGACCACCTTGGACGGCGTCGGGGTCAAGCAGTCGGAGTAGCGCCTGCTCCGGTGACGGTTTCAGGCGAGACCTAGCCCGTTGATGGGGGTCAGGGGGTCGCGGGTTCGAATATTGATTCCGCAGTACCCCGCCGCGTTTCGCGGCACGCGCGAAATCGTCCTTCGTCACAGGGACCCGCGCCCGGCGCCGCCGGGCGTGCCGGTTCCCCCAACTCGTTCACCGCATGCCGCCGCTCATTCCGCCCGACGCCACCCAGATCGCCCTCGTCCTCCTGCTCTCGTTCCTCATCGGCCTGGAGCGGGAGGAACGGAAGAAGGCCGAAGGCGCGTGGATGTTCGGCGGGGTGCGCACCTTCCCGCTCATCGGGCTGGCGAGCTACGCGATGGCGCTGCTGTCTGGCGCCGATCTGCTGGCCTGGACGCTCGGGTTCGCGGTGGTGGGCGGCTTCATGCTCCTGTCGTACAACCGCAAACTGGCGGCGTCGGAACAGGCGGGCATCACCACCGAGATGAGCGGGTTGGTCACCTACCTCGTGGCCGGCCTCGTGTACCGCCAACTGTACTGGATCGCGGCCACGATCGCGGTGCTCTGCGTGCTCCTGCTCGAATTGAAGAAGGGCCTCGAGGGACTCACCAAGCACGTCGCCTCGGGCGAGATCGCGACGGTGGCCCAGTTCCTGGTGCTCACGGTGGTGATCCTGCCCATCGTGCCCGACCGCCCGTTCACGAGCTTCGCCATCAACCCGTTCCGCACCTGGCTCGTGGTGGTGGCGGTGAGCGGCGTGTCGTTCGGCAGCTACGTTCTGCAGCGAATGCTCAAGGGCCGAGGCGGCATCATGCTCTCGGCGCTGCTCGGCGGCGCCTATTCGTCCACCGTCGCCACGGTGGTGCTCGCCCGCCGGTCGCGCGACCACCGCCGGCCGAATCTGTTCGCGGGGAGCATCCTGGCCGCGTCGGGCGTCATGTACGTGCGGCTCCTGATCCTGATCGCGTTCTTCAATCTGACGCTGGCCCGGATGCTCCTGCCGGGGTTTGCCCTGGGCGCGCTGGCGGGCGTGGGCGGCGGATGGTATGTGTCGCGTCGGGCTGACGGCGCCGCAGATTCGGGGGCGCCCGAACAGCCGAGCCTCAACCCGCTGGAACTGCAGGCGGCGTTCCTGTTCGCGGCCGCGTTCGTGGCGATTCTCGTGGTCACCACGCTCGTGCGCCAATACCTGGGGCGCACCGGACTCTATTCCCTGGCGGCGATGATGGGTGTTACCGACGTCGATCCGTTCATCCTCGGGTTGACGCAGGCCAACGCGACGGCGATCTCGCTGCCGGTGGCGGCCACCGCGATCATCATCGCGGCATCGAGCAACAACGTGGTCAAGGCCGTCTACGCGCGGAGCTTCGGCGACCGGGTGACCGGCCGCCGAAGCCTGCTGCTGCTGCTCGGCCTGGCCGTGGTGGGACTGGCGGGGCTGGCATGGATCTGACGCCCCCCGCACCCGTAGCGGCGGAGCGCGGATGGCTCCGCCGACTCGCGCCCTGGATCGCCGCCCTCGTGGCGTGCGCCGTGTACCTGAACGCCCTCCACAACGGATTCGCGCTCGACGACAAGGTGATCGTCGACCAGAACCCCCTCGTGCACCACCTGGCGGCGATGCGCGACATCTGGGTGTCGGCCTACTGGCCGAACATGCCGTTCCAGATGGGGCTCTACCGGCCGCTCACGATCGCCATGTATGCGGTGGAGTGGTCGCTCTGGCATGGCCAACCGATGGGATTCCACGCCCTGAACGTGGTGCTTCACGCCGTGGTGAGCGCGCTGGTGGTGCTGCTGGTGCTCCGGCTGGGCGCGCCGCCGCTGGCGGCGGCGGTGGGTGGCGTGCTGTTCGCCATCCATCCGGTGCACGTGGAAGCGGTGGCGGGCATCGTGGGCCGCGCCGAAGTGGTGATGACCCTGTTCGTGCTGCTCGCCTGCTTTCTGCACCTGTGGCGGCGGGGGCCGGTGGTGGCGCGGTGGGTGGGGATCGCGGTGTGCTTTCTGGCCGCGCTGCTCACCAAGGAGAGCGCCGTGGCGCTCCCCCTGCTGCTCATCATCGTGGATGGGCTCGATCCCGAGCGCCGCAAGCCGCTCTGGCGCACGGTGTGGGACGACGCGCCGCTCTACCTGCTGCTGGCGGCGATCTTCGGCGGCTACATGGGACTGCGCTACGCGGTGCTCGGCGTGTTCTCCGGCAGCACGCTCACGCCGGCGCTGCGCGGCGCGTCGGCGTCCACGCGCATCGCGACGGCGATCAGCGTCTGGCCCCAGTACCTCCGGCTGCTGGTGTATCCGCGCGATCTGGTGGCCGACTACGGGCCCAACGTGCTCGTGGTGGCCCATTGGGGCGAGCCCATCGTATGGATGAGCCTCGTCCTCGGCGTCGTCGTGATCGGGAGCGCGGTGCTGCTCCGGCGGCGTTCCCCCTGGTGGACGGCGGCCGTGGCCTGGTTCGTGGCCGGCATCTTCATCGTGTCCAACCTCGTGGTGCCGGTGGGAATCCTGCTGGGTGAGCGCACGCTGTATCTGCCGTCCGTCGCGCTGGCGTTCGCCGCGGTGCCGCTGGTGGAGCTGGGCCGTCGCCGTCCGCGCCTGGCGGTGGCGGTGGCGGCGCTGGCATTGACGCTGGGCGTGGCGCGCACGTGGACGCGAACTCCCGTGTGGCGCACCACCGACACGGTGCTCACGCAGCTCGCGTCGGCCCACCCCGAGTCGTTCTACGCGCAGACCTACCTGGGCGACGAGGCCGTGCACGCGGGACATCCGCACGAGGCGGTGCGCCACTACGCGAAGGCGTGGGCGCTGGCGCCCTACCCGGTGATCGGCGAGAGCTACGCCTACGCGCTGGTCCTGATCAAGGACTGGCCCAAGGCGGAGCAGGTGGCTCGTGCTTCATGCAGCATCGAGTTTCCGAGCCCCTGCCTGTACGTGGTGGACGCGCTGCTGGCCCAGGGCCGGCCGGCGGCAGCGCGCGTCCTGGTGGATTCGATCATGCCGCACGTGCCGCCGTCGGAGGCGCTGATCAAGCGCGCCCTGAACGTGGCCCAGGCGCTGCACGACACGGCGGGCATTGCCGCCGCCGAGCAGGCCATGGCCGCGCTGCGCCCGCCGCCGCCGGCGCCGGCGCCGGCAAAGAAGCCCGCGCCCGCCACGCCGCGGCGCGGCTGACACACCGCGCGGGCGGGGCTAGTTGCCGCCGCCCCCGCGGCCCGGTTTCCGGACCGCCTTCCGGCCCGCAGCCGGCTTCTGCGCCGGGTGCGCGGAATCACGTTGCGGACCGGCCGGCCTTCCCTCGCGCAGATTCTTGACCTGCTGCGGTTCGAGCGGACGGCCCGGATTTGCCTTCATGGCCTCTTCGCGCTTGGCAAAGGGCGGATTTTCCGGCGGCGGCGCGCGCTTGGTGATGATCGGCCGCGGCACCGCGGTGCGCGGCTGAGGCCTGGCGGCCGGGGGCCGCGGCGACGGGGGGCCGCCCGCCGCGGCGCGTGGCGTGGGGAGCACCGTGGGATGCGCGGCGATGCGCGCGCGCTCGACGTCGGTGGGGCGCACGCGCACCATTCCGCGGTCCACGCGCTCCCCGTTGCGGAACACCGCGCTCGGCACGGCGGTAAAGCCGTGCGTGCGGTTGGCCCAGCGGACGGTCTGGATGTTCCTGACGCGAACGAACACGTCGATGTCGGTCACGCCGCGCACGTTGGTGGCGTTCACGGCGCGCAGATACCGCGGCCCGTAGTGATACCATGGGAAGAACGGCTCATGCGGGCCTAGTGGGAACCACGCCTGCACGCCGCCGCCGAATGCCGGCCCCATCACGAACACCACCAGCCCGGGCGAGTAGTACGGCCGGGCGACGATCGGTCCCGGAATCCACGCCCACGCCCGGCCCACCATGGCCCATCGGCCGTAGTGGAAGGGCGCGAAGCCCCACGGCTCGTCTTCCACCCACACCCAGCCCCACGGATCCACCCAGCCCCAGCGTCCGTAGCGATACGGCACCCAGCCCACGGCGACGGACGACGGATACCACACCGTGCCGTACTCCGCCGTCACCACCCAGCGGCCGTATTGATCGAGATCGGCGCATCCCGGGATGTCGTTGCTCATGTATCGCGAGCACGACGACGCCACGACGCGCTGGTCGCGCTCGGCGCTCCACGCGTCGAACGCCGTGCGCGGCGGGCGCGGGGCTGCCAGCGCCCGGATGGGGTTGTATCCCGCAAAGCTCACCGCCTGCCCGGTAGCCACCGCCTGCTCGAGGCCGGGGCCGGTGGCGTCGAGGCTGCCCTCCTCCACGCTGACCAGCGTGTAGTCGGTGTTCAGCGGGATCTCGATGCGATACGTGCCGGGCGCGCGTACGACGAACGCGCCGTTGGGCGTGTCCACTTCGATCGTGTCGCCCGCGAGCAGGCGGTACACGCTCACGCGCATGGTGCCCTGCGACAGTCCGAACTGCGCATAGTGGTCGCCCAGCGCGGTGACGGTGAGATCGGTGCTGTCGGCCAGGCGAACGGTGAACGGGCCCACCTCGAGTTCGGCGCGCGCGTCCTGCGCGGTGAACAGCCGGTCGCCCGTGGTGATGGAATAGTTGATCGGGGCCAGGCTCCAGTCGCTCACGCCGGCAGGCAGCAGCGACACGGCGCCCTCCACCGCGCTCAGGCGCGCCACGCGCGAGGGCGCATCGCCGGACTCCTGAGTGGACGGTTGTTGCGCCCACAGTTGGAGCGGGAGGCACAGAACCATCGCGGGCCAGAACAGACGGCGCAGCGTGCCGCGGGGCACGGCGCCGATGGAAATTCGCAAATGCGTCATCGGACGCTCCACACATATCGGTGCTATCAGTAACCGCGGATGCTCGGAGAGTTCCGAGGCGCCGGATCACGCCCGCACGTTGCCCGCCCGCCGGGGCGCGTGGTGTCCGGCATTGCCCGTCGGCCCGTAGGGATTCCCTTGGCGCGGGACGCCGCGCCGGCGTGGCGTTGGCGCCGGCGCGAGCGCGATGCTTGATTAGGGGCTGTGGCGCCGCCTCCGGGAACCGGCTCCCCGTTCGGGCCCGCGGTCGCGACACAGCCGAGACCGATTCGTCGCCCGACCGAAGCCCAGCCGTGAGATCGTGGGAGCGTCCGGTCACCGTTCACATCCGCAACCCTTCGCACCGCCATGCCAACCCGCATTCGCCGCTCTTCCGCCGTCGTTCTCCTCGCGCTGCCGGCGTTGCTCGCCGCCGCGTGCAGGTCGAAGGCCAAACCCGCCGCCACCGACACGACCGCCGTGGCCATGGGCGCCACCGCGCCGGCCGTGGCGCCGCCGGCCATCCGGCACGTGTTCGTGATCGTCCTGGAAAATCAGGGCTACGACACCACGTTCGGGCCGGCCACGCCGGCGCCGTATCTGGCCGATACGATGGTGAAGGCGGGCGCGGTGCTGCACGAGTACTACGGCACGGGCCACTACAGTCTGGACAACTACATCTCGATGGTGAGCGGCATCGCGCCGAGCGCCAAGACGCAGCTGGACTGCCCGCGGTACGAGGAGTTCGTGCAGACGGGCACCGCGCCCGACGGACAGCCCATCGGCAACGGGTGCATCTATCCGGTGCACGTGCAGACGATCGCCAACCAGCTCATGGCCAAGCACCTCACGTGGAAGGGCTACATGGAGGACATGGGCAAGGATCCGTCGCGCGAGCCCGCCACCTGCGGCCACGTGGCGATCGGGGGGCCGGACGCCACGGAGCACGCGGCGCCCAACGACCAGTACGCGGCCAAACACGATCCGTTCGTGTACTTCCATGCCATCATCGACTCGGCGTCGTGCGCTCAGCACGTGGTGCCGCTCACCGCGCTCGAGGCCGCGCTGCGCTCCGCGGACCAGACGCCCAACTACTCGTTCATCGTGCCCAACCTGTGCCACGACGGCCACGACCGGCCGTGCCGCGACGGCGAACCGGGCGGGCTGGTGTCGGCCAACGAGTTCCTGAAGCACTGGGTGCCGCTGATCACCAATTCGCCGGCGTTCAGGAAAGACGGATTGCTGATCGTGACGTTCGACGAGGCGCTGAGCATCGATGCGTCGGCGTGCTGTCACGAGCCCTCGGGCCCGAACGTGGCGCAGGCCGGGTTCAACGGGCCGGGCGGCGGCCGCACGGGGACGGTGCTGATCTCGCCGTTCATCAAGCCGGGCACGGTGTCGGACGTGCCGTACAACCACTACTCGATGCTCAAGAGCGTGGAAGACATATTCGGACTTCCGTATCTGGGGTACGCGGGGCAGCAGGGGTTGGTGGGGTTCGGCGCCGACGTGTACACGCAGGCGGGCGGCGCCCGGTAGCCGCCCGCGGCTATTCCGCCCGCATCGCGATCGTCGGATCGGCGCCGGCGGCGCGACGGGCCGGGATGTAGGCCGCGGCCA
Source organism: Gemmatimonadaceae bacterium (assembly GCA_035533755.1). Taxonomy (NCBI): domain Bacteria; kingdom Pseudomonadati; phylum Gemmatimonadota; class Gemmatimonadia; order Gemmatimonadales; family Gemmatimonadaceae; species Gemmatimonadaceae bacterium. The sequence continues at coordinate 125,126 of DATLTC010000067.1, read as the reverse complement.
GCGCCGCGGCCGCCAACACGGCCGCCGTGGCCGCGTAGGCCACGGGGTCGCCGGCCGGCGTCTGGAACAGCATCGCGCGGATGAACCGCGACAGCCCCGCGGCGCACGCGGTGCCCACGAGCAGGCCCACGAGCACGAGCCTGGCGCTGTGGCCGAGCACCAAGCCAAGGATCTGGCGGCGGGTGGCGCCGAGCGCCACCCGCACCCCCATCTCGCGGGTGCGCTGCGCCACGCCGTACGCCACCACGCCGTAGAGCCCGAGCACGGCCAGCAGGAGCGCCGCTGCCGAGAAGGCGCCGACGAGTGAGACCGCGAGCCGGCGCCTGGCCAGGCTCTCGGCGAGCGTGCTCGACATCTGACGAATGGCCGACGGACCGCCCAGCGACGTGAGCGGCGCCGACGGCTCCACCTCGTGCACCGCGGTGCGCAGGGCCGGGATGACGCGCGCGGGGTCGCGCGCGCGCGCCACGACGGTGATGCCGGTCCAGACCTCGAGCGTGTAGGGCACGTACACCTCGGGCTCCACGGGCACGTCCTGCGCCGTCTGGTGCACATCGGCCACGACGCCCACCACCTGACCGGGTATCGGCTGCCCGTAATCGGGCCGGCCCTGCGCCGCGCGGTGCACGGTGAGCGGCTGCCCCACGGGGTCCTTTCCGGGCCAGAGGCGTCTGGCCATCGTCTCGTTGACCACGAAGTTGGCCGCGCCGGCATGCATGTCGTCGGCGTTCAGCCAGCGGCCGCGCACCATGTGCATGCGCATGGTGCGCAGATAGTTGGCCGATGCGGTGCGATACCACGCCGAGACGCCGCTGCGTTCGCCGCCGCCGGCGTTGTCGATCTGCGCCAGCGTGGGCACGCCGGCGCCGCTCAGCGGCACGTGATTCACCAGCGCCGCGTCGCTCACGCCGGGCACGGCGCGCACGGCCGCTTCGAGGCGGTCGTACATGGCCGCCGACTGCGCGGCATCGAGGGTCTGGCCGGGGACTCCGACGTTGATCGTGATGAGGCCGGCGGGGTCGAAGCCCAGCGGCACCTGCGCGGCGCGGCGAAAGCTCTGGGCCAGGAGTCCGGCGCCGACCAGCAGCACGAGGGCGAGCGCGAGCTGCGAGACGGCGAGCCCATTCCGGACGCGCGCCTCGCGACCGCCGCCCACGGCACCCGACGCGCCGCCGCGCAGCCGCTGGATGAGATCGGCGCGCGTGGCGCCGAGCGCGGGGGCGATTCCCACGAGCAGGGCGGCGAGGATGGAGACGCCGAGCGCGAACGCCAGGGCGCCGCCGCTGACCACGATCTGGTCGGGGCGCGGCAGTTGGCGCGCCGCGACGCGCCGCACGGCGTCCACGAGCGAGAAGGCCAGGCCGGTGCCCAGGGCGCCGCCGAGCAGGGCGAGGAGCAGACTCTCGGTGAGCAGCTGTCGCGCGATGCGCCCGCGCCGCGCGCCCAGCGCCGAGCGCACGGCCAGCTCGCGCGCGCGGCCCGCCGCGCGCACCGCGAACAGGTTGGCGACGTTGGCGCAGGCCAGGAGGAGCACCAGCGCCACGGCGCCCGCGAGCAGGTACAACGTGGGCCCGACGTCGCCCAGCATCTCGTTGCGGATGGGGTAGAGGCCGGCCGACGTCCACCCGCCGGACACGGCGGGATACTCGGCGGCAAGGGTCTGCTCGATGGGGTTGAGGGCCGCGGTCGCGCGCAGCGAATCGGCACGGTCGGCGATGCGCACCACCGTGCGGCTGTCGGCCAGCGCGCCGCGGCGCTGCAGCGACGAATCGGTGGTCTCGATGGCGCCGATGGGCTGCCAGAGCTGGGCGAAGGTGGGATAGGCGTCGGGCGGCATCACGCCGATGATCGTGGCGAGGGCGCCGTTGAGATTCATCTGGCGGCCGATGACGGCGCTGTCGCCGCCGTAGCGTTCGCGCCACGTGTCGTACGACAGCACGACGCCGCTCGTGGGGGCCGATCGGGCCTCGTCCGTCGTGAAGGTACGGCCGAGGATCGGGCGCACGGCCATCACCGAGAAGAAGTTGGGCGTCACGTACGCGACGACGGTGCGCTCGGGCCCCTCGGGGGTGGCGATCGTCCCGCTGTTGCCCTTGACCCAGGCGATGCCCTCGATGGCGCCGCGCAGGGCGGGCGCCGCGTCGTGCCAGTCGCGGTAGGTGGGGTAGGACGGCGAGCGGTAGCGTCCGTCCTTGTTGAGTTCGAGCGCCATCGCGAGGTGCGACGGATTGCGGTAGGGGAGGGGGCGCAACAGGACGCCGTTCACGATGCTGAACACGGCCGTGGTGGCGCCAATGCCCACGGCGAGGGTGGCGACGGCGATGAGGGTGAATGCCGGCGCGCGGCGCAGCGTGCGGAGCGCGTAGGCCAAGTCGTGGCGAGCGGCGTCGAGGGCGGAGCCGAGGGACATTCGGGGTACGGTGGAAGCGTGGCGGCGAACGACCGGGGTATGGGGAAGCATGGCGCGCGCGGTGGCCCTGCCGAAAGGGCCGGTGTGCCGGGGACGGTCAGGGGGCCGGATGGCGCCCGCGCCAAGTCAAGATGGCGCAAAGTCTTGCATGGCGGCCCGGGGTCCATGGTGGACTCCCGATTGATCCCCCGGAGACAGGGCTTATACTTTGGGGCGGCACCCCCCTCTGGAGCGCCTCGGCAGCCCTGCCGCGGTGGGCGCAAGGCACGAATCCAGGGAGAAAGTCTCCGTTCGCGGTTCGTCTGTCCGATCGGCCTTCCAACCCTGTTGACATGCGCATTTGTTTGGTGACGCCATACGATCTTTCTCATGAAGGTGGCGTCAATCGCCATGTGATCACGCTGGCCCAAGCGCTTCGCCGGCAGGGGCACGATCTGCGGATTCTCGGTCCGGCCAGCGGCGAGACGCCGCCGCGGTGCGACAGCCTGCCCGGCGTGGTGCCGGTGCGGGCCAACGGCTCGCGGGCGCGCGTGGGGCTGCTGGTGTCCAAGGCGGCGGTGCGCCGGTACCTGGAACGTGGACGGTTCGACCTGGTGCACGTGCACGAGCCCTGGGTGCCGGGCCCGTCGCGGTACGCGGTGCAGTGCTCCACGGCGCCGCTGGTGGCCACGTTCCATACGTTCTCCGAGTCGGAGCGGGGCGTGATGACGCTGGCCCGGCGGGCGCTGGCGCGGCCGCTCCGCCGGCTGAAGTGCGGCATCGCGGTGTCGGAGTCGGCGGCCGACTTCGCGCGGCGGGTGTTCGACGGCCCCATCCACATCGTGCCCAACGGCATCGACCCGACCACGTTCGCCACGCCGCACGCGCCGCACGGGGTGGACAACGTGGCGGTGGAGCCGCGCGAGTCGGGGCCATTGCGCCTGCTGTTCGTGGGGCGTTTCGACGAGCCGCGCAAGGGATTGCGGCACCTGTTGGCGGCCGCGGCGCTGCTGCGGGAGCGGGGACGCGTGCTCGAGCTGCGCGTGGTGGGGCATGGCGATCCGGCGCCGTTCGGCGATCTGGCGCGCCGCGCGGGCGCCCAGTTCCTGGGCCGCGTGGACGAGCAGGGGCTGGTGGACATGTACCGCTGGTGCGACGTGTTCTGCGCGCCGTCCACGCACGGCGAGAGCTTTGGCGTGGTGCTGATCGAGGCGATGGCGAGCGGCCGGCCGGTGGTGGCGAGCGACATTCCCGGCTACCGCGACGCCACGATGGGCGCGGCGATCCTGGTGCCGCCGGCGGACGCCGAGTCGTTGGCGGCGGCCATCCTGCGGGCGGCGGACGACGAGCGGCTGCGGCACCACGTGGTGCGGCAGGGGTGGCAGCGCGCGCACCAGCTGGCATGGAGCCGCGTGGCGCTCACGATCACTTCGCTGTACGAGGAAGCGGCGGCGACGGGCACGGCCCGGCGCGACGCCATCGGCGTCCCGGCGTGACCGAGCCGGCAGTCTCCACGGGCCGGTTCCGCCGGGAGGGCGGGCTCTCCCGCGTCATCATCCCCGGCGTGCGGGTGTTGTCCCGCTATTACTTTCGCGCGCGCTCGGTGGGCGAGGATCGCATTCCCGCCGACCAGCCGGTGATCTACGTGGCCAAGCATCCGCAGACGTTTCTATATCTGGAAACGGTGATGCTGGCGCTGTTCACGTTCTGGGACACCGCCCGCCCGGCGATCCGGGTGCTGGAGAAGACCGGGACGTCCATCCACAAGACGCCCGTGCTGGGATGGATGCGCCGGAACGTGAACGCGGTGCCGGCCACGGAGGCGCACGCGCTGGCGGTGCTGGCGCAGGGCGAGTCGCTGCTGATCTTTCCGGGCGGCACGCGCGAGTTGTACGGGCCGCGCGACGAGTTGCGGTGGAAGGGGCGCACCGGGTTCGCGCGGCTCGCCATCCAAGCCGGCGTGCCGGTGCTGCCGTTCGCCATCGCCGGCGCCGACCGCCAGCATCTGGGGCGCCTGTCCATCCGCGGCGCGAGTCTGTGGCTGCCGCCCTTTCCGCTGCCGGTGCGGCTGGAATACCGATTCGGCCATCCGATGATGCCGCCGGCGGCGGCGAGCGCGGATGCCGCGGACCCGGCGGCGTTCGCGGGTCGCGTGGAGGCGGCCGTGCGTGCACTCATCGCGGGCGGCACTTCCGATGGGTGAAGCGGCCGCCGGGCCGGGGGAGGTGCCGGCGCTCGACCCGCGTCAGTGGCGCTACCGATTCGGCTACATGCGCCTGGCGCGCTGGATGTCGCGCTATCACCGGGTGCGCGTGGAGGGGACGCCACCCACGGGGCCGTGCATCTACGTCACCCACCACGGCGCGGGATACCTGAACGTGGATCTCGGGATCGCCGTGTACCAGCTGGCGTGGCGCGACTGGTTCGAGCGGGGCGGCGCGCTGCGCACGCTGCGCATCGCGGCGTCCAAGGGCAATCCGCTGGAGCGGGCGATTCCCGGACTGGCGGCGTTGAAGCGCGACGCCGGGCTCATCGATCCGTCGGAGTCGTCGTGCCTGCGGGTGCTGGAGCGCGGCGACCAGCTCATGATCACGCCCGGTGGGCGGCGCGAGTCGAGCCCGCGGTCGCGCGATTATCGCCTGCGGTGGGACGACCGGTACGGCTTCGCGCGGTTGGCGGTGCGGATGGGCGTGCCGGTGGTGCCGCTGGCGGTGGTGGGCGGGTTCGCGGCGTATCCCGGGTTCTCGCTGGGCAGGCTCTCGTTCTGGAGTCCGGTGCCGCTGCCGGTGCGCATGGACATCGCCATCGGCACGCCGATCGCGGTGGCCAAGGATCCGGAGCGCGCCCGCGACCTCGCGGTGCTCAAGCCCCTGCAGGAGCAGGCGCGGCGCGCCACGCAGGCGCTCTACGACACGCTGATGGCTCGGCAGCGCGGGGCGGCACCGTGAGCCGCACGGTGATCGCGGGCGACTGGCATCTGGGCAGCTACAGCGCGCCGGCGCAGGCGCAACTCGCGCTGGCGTTCCTGCAGCGCGCGCGGGACGCGGGCGACTTCGTGGTGCTCAACGGCGACATCTTCGAGGGGCTGTTCGAACCGGTGTCGCGCGCCGAGCAGGCGCATCCGGCGCTGAGCGCGCTGATCGCGGCGATGGCCCGCGCCGGTGAGCTGGCGCGGCTCGAGGGCAACCACGATCCCGGGGCGGGGGCGCGGTCGCTGGTGCTCGAGCACGCCGCGGTGGGGCGGGTGCTCGTGGCGCACGGCCACGTGGTGGATCCGATGCACGATTCGTCGGTGGGAAATTTCGGCGACGGGATCTCGCGGCGATTCGGCCACCTGTGGCTGGTGCGCGGTGCGGCGAGCATGGCGGAGGCCGTGGTGGCGGGCACGGTGGCGGCGCGCGTGGACCGCATGTACCGCGGGCGTTGCCTGGCGATGGTGGAGCGCGAACGGTGCGCGCTGGGCGTGTTCGGGCACAATCACCGCCGGTACCTGGTGCGCGGCGACCGGTACGCGAATGCGGGGCGCATGCGCCGCAGCCGGCTGGAATATCTGGCGCTCGAAGCCAGCGGCGCGGTCCTGCGCGAGTTCGACCTGCGCGACGCGATGGCCGGGGCGGGCGCCGCGTCGTGATCGCGACCGTGCTCGCGTTCCTGGCGCGCTGGAAGTACGTGGGCGCGTTCGTGGGCATCTTCGTGGAGGAATCGGGGGTGCCGCTGCCGGTGCCGGGCGACGTGTATATCGCCGCGCTGGGCGCGGCGGGGCGCGCGGGCCACGCGAACTTCTTTCTCACCACGGTGGTGGTGTTCGCGGCCACGGTCACGGGAAGCGCGATCCTGTTCGAGGTGTCGCGGCGGTTGGGACAACCGCTCCTGCGGCGCATGGGCCACCGATTCGGGTTCAGCGACGCGCGCGCGGACCGCACCGCGGAGTGGCTGAACTCCCATGGCGCCGTGGCGGTGGCGTTGGGACGATTGGTGCCGGGGTTCCGGATCCTGCTCACGGTGGCGGCGGGTTCGCTCCGGATGAACCGTCTGGTGTTTCTCGTGGGCGCGGCGGTGGCGTCGATTCTCTGGGCGGCGATCTACTACTGGCTGGGCTTCGCGCTGGGCGCCGGCGTGGCCAAGGTGCTCGAGGGGGCGGCCGGCCGCGCGATCCACAATCCCGAGGTGGTGGCGGTGTTGGTGGTGACGATCGTGGTGGCCGCGGCCACGGTGGCCGGCACCATCATGTGGCGGCGGAAGCAGGCCCGGTAGGCGAGGGGAGGCGGCCGAGCAGGCGGAGCAGGCCGTCGAGCACGGTGAGCGGGTGCGGCGGACAGCCGGGCACGTAGAGATCGATGGGCAGGTCGCTGGGGAATCCGATCTCCGCGCTGCCGCGGAATGGGCCGCCGGCGATGGCGCACGCGCCCACGGCGATGACGAGGCGCGGGCTGGGCATGGCCTCGTACGTCTTGCGCACGGCGTCGAGCATGTTGCGGTTCACGGTTCCGGTGAGGATGAGGCCGTCGGCGTGGCGCGGCGACGCCACGAACTGCACGCCGAACCGCGCCAGATCGAACACCACGTTGCCGAGCGCGTTGAGTTCGGCCTCGCAGCCGCCGCAGCTTCCGGCCACCACCGAGCGCAGGCGCAGCGACCGCTTGAACAGGCGCTGCATCTCGGCGTCGAGCGCGCGCGCCAGCTCCACCTGTCCGGTGGGGGAGATGAGCGCCTGGCGCGACGACGCGGCCATGCGGTGGTCGCGCGAGAACGTCAGCGTGCCCTCGGGGCGCGCGCCCGCCTCCTCGGGACTGAACAGGCAGGCGCCCACGTCGAGCGGCGGCGCGCCGGGCGTGGCATCGAGCACGGGGAGCCCGCGAAAGCGCTCGGGAAAGTCCACCGGGCCGTCGGGGAACGACGACGTGCGCATGCCCTGGCGCATCCGTTGTTTCAGGAAGTCGAGCATCGCCTGTGCGTCCGGAGCGCCCGCGGCGCTCGGCTAGAGGTCATGGCCGGCATACGAGAGGTTGAAGCTCTTGTTGCAGAGCGGGAAGTCGGAGATCTGGTTGCCGGGCAGCGACACCGCCACCGCGGTCCAGTTGTGGAACGACGGATCGACCACCTTGTGGCGGCGCACCGCGCCGTCGGCGCCGGTGATGACCACGTGGGCAATCTCGCCGCGCCATCCTTCCTGCAGCGCCACGGCCAGCTGGCCCGGGTATGAAGCGCCGCACGACACGCGGGCCTCGCCGCGGGGGAGGGCGGCCAGCTGTTCGAGCACGAACTCGAGCGACCGGCGCACTTCGTGCCACCGCACGAGCGCGCGGGCGTGCACGTCGCCCGCCCAGCCGGTGGCCACGGGGATGTGCGCGAAGCGGAAGATCCCGTAGGGGTGATCGTGGCGCACGTCGCGCGCCACCTCGCAGGCCCGCGCCACCGGACCCACGAAACCCAGCGCCACGCACTGCTCGCGCGACACCGTGCCCACGCCTTCGAGCCGCGCCTGCACCGAGGCGGTCTCGAACATCAGCGCCGCCACCGGCTCCAGTTCGTCGCGTAGCGTCTCCAGGCGCGCGCGCATCTCGCCGGCCATGTCGGCGGGCAGATCGAACGTCACGCCGCCCGGGCGGATGAGGCCCCGTCCGTAGCGATTGCCCGAGAGCTGCATCAGCAGGTTGAGGCACTCGCCGCGCATGCGGCCGAAGTAGGCGGCGGCCGGTTGGTACGCCACGTCGCCGGCGATCGCACCCAGGTCGCCGATGTGATTGGCCAGCCGCTCGATCTCGAGCGCGATGCCGCGAATGGCTTGCGCGCGCGGGGACTTGCGGCAGCGGGACACGGCCTCGATCGCGCCGCAGTACGCGCCGGCGTGTCCGATCACGGTATCGCCGGCGATCGACTCGGCCACCAGCATGCGCTGGTCCGCCGGCGCCGACTCGAGCAGGCGCTCGACGCCGCGATGCTGATACCCGAGCATGATCTCGAGGAACAGCACCTCCTCGGCGTGCGCCTGGAATCGGAAATGGCCGGGCTCGATGATGCCCGCGTGCACGGGGCCCACGGCCACCTCGTGCACCTCGGCGCCCTCGACGCGGAAGAACGGATACACGGCGGGATCGAGCACCACGTTGCTGCGCGCCGGCGGCCGATGGTCGGGCAGGTGGCGCCGCAGCGGCTTGAGCCAGGGATGGCCTTCGGGCAGTACGGCGCACTGCTCGGCGATCTCGCGCTCGAAGGCGTGGGCCTGCGGGCAGTCGGGCGTGAGCGCGGGATAGCGGTCGCCCACGAGGGCCGTGGTGGCGCCGAGCTCGCCGCGCGCGTCGTTGGCGAGGATGGCCACGAGGCGCGTGGTGTCGGCCGCCTCCGGCATGCCGAACAACGCCACGATGCGCCACTCGGCGGCCACGGCGTCGATCACGGTGCGGCGCCAGGCGTCCACCGGTTCGACGGGCACCGAGGCGAGCGACACGGCGCGCCGGTTGCGGAGCCCGATCTCGTTGAACGCGTTCACGGCGTCCTCCCGCCCAGCGCCACGGCGGCCTGCGCGAGCACGTGCTGCAGCGGTGCCGGGATGTAGACGCCGAGCATGAGCACGGCGGCGGCGAGCGCGATCGGGCCGGCGAGGAGCCACGCGCTCTCCCGCTGCGGTGGGACGGGGGACTCGGGCTCGCCGAGCGCCATCTCCAGGATCAGCGCGGCCATGCCCACGAAGATGATCGCGAGCAGGAGCAGCACCACGGCGGCGATCCACGGATGGCCGCCGGCCACGGCGGCGCGGAGAATCGTGAACTCGCTGATGAAGAGTCCGAACGGCGGCGACCCCGTGACGGCGAACAGTCCGAGCACGAGCAGCACGCCCGACACCGGGAGCGCGCGCACGAGGCCGCGGACACGCGCCGCCGACGACGTGCCCATGGCGAGCACGACGTTACCGGTCACGAGGAAGAGCCACGCCTTGGAGAGGCCGTTGTTGACCAGGTGCAACACCGTGCCGTACGCGCCCACGCCGCCCAGCCCGAGCCCGAGCACGAGCAGCCCCATGTGTTCCACGCTCGAATAGGCGAGCAGGCGCTTGAGGTCGCGCTGTCCGATCACGAACGCGGCGGCCACGGCCAGCGACAGGAGTCCGAATCCGAGCAGCACCGGCTGGATGAACGGCGCCATGCCGGCCGCCATCGCGATCTCGGTGACGCGGGCCACGCCAAGGAACGCGCAGCTGGTGAGCCCACCGGCCATGAGGCCGCCGACGAGCGCAGGCGCCTCGCCGTAGGTGTCCGGTTTCCAGGTGTGCATGGGCGCCAGCCCCATCTTGGTGCCGAATCCGACGAGCAGGAAGAGGAACGCGGCGCGCAGCCACGCGGGCTGGAGTTCGTGGGCGTGGGCGATGAGGTCGCCGAGGATGAGCGGCGCGCCGGGCGCATCGCGCTGCGCGCTGGCCAGGAAGAACGTGCCGAGGAGCGCGAGGGCGATGCCCACCGACGAGATGAGCAGATACTTCCACACGGCCTCGAGCGAGCGGCGGTCGTGCCGGTGATAGATGAGCGGGGCCACGGAGAAGGTGGTGGCCTCGATACCCACCCAGAGCATGGCGAGATGTTGGCTGACGCAGACGATGGTGGTGGCGGAGAGGAATCCCAGCAGCCCGCCCACGAACGCGCGTCCGCCGCGGGGCGTCTCGCGGGCCAGGTAGCCCACCGTGTACACGGCCGTGGCGAAGAAGATGATGCTGATGACGGTCAGCACGAGGAGGCCCAGGGCGTCAACGCCGAACCACCCATTGACCGTCGCGTCGGCCGGCGACACCCAGAGGGAGATCGTGAGCGCCAGGTGCGCGGCTGCCGTGGCGACCAGCGCGACCACTCGCCAGCGGCCCACGCGCGGCGACCGCGCGGCCATCGTGATCGCGGCGATGAGCGCCGGCAGCAGGCAGAGCGCGATCAGGCGCATCAGTCCTTGAGCTCCGTGAGCCGCGCCGAGTCGAGCGAGTCGAATTCGCGGTTGATATGGAAGACGACGATGCCCATGATGAACACGCCCGCGAATACGTCGAGCAGCACGCCGAGTTCGAGCAGGAAGGGCACGCTCTCCATCTGCGTGAGGCCGAACAGGTAGATCCCGTTCTCGAGCATCAGGTAGCCCACCACCTGGGTGAGCGCCTTGCGCCGCGTGGTGAGCACGATGAGGCCGATCATCACGGTGGCCAGCGCCACGGGGACGAGCAGCGGCTCGCGCACCTCGGCGAGCGGCAGCCGCGCGGTGATCGCGAACGCCAGGGCGAGCGCCGCCGCGCCGAGGAGCAGCGAGGCGATGAAGCCCACCACCGGCTCCACCTCGCGGCGCACCGCCGCTTCGCGAATGGCCCAGGTCAGGAACCAGGGCAGCAGGATGGCTTTCACGAGCACGGTGCCGGCGGCCAGCGTCACGGCATGGATGGTGAGCTGCGGCGCCAGCGCGATCGGCAGCAGGCCGAGCAGGAGGCCCTGCGCGGCGAGGGCGCGGATGCACGTGCGCAACCGCGACGTGCCGAGCACGGCGAAGTCGGTGAGTACCACCAGGAGTAGTACGATCTGCGCGGCGGTCTGCATGGTCAGCGGAGCAGGAGGATGATGCCGAACAGCGCCAGCGCGCCGGCGCCGACGAGCAGTTGCGGGACGCGCGTGAGCCGGAGCCGCGCCATCACCGATTCCACCACGCCCACAGCGACGGCCACCGCCACGAGCCCGGCGGCGAGCAGCAGCAACGCCTCGGGCAGCGAGCGCGTGGCGCGCGGAACGGCCAACCCGACGATCAACGCCGCGAAGATCGCCAGCTTGAGCGCGCTGCCGTACAGGATCAGCGCCAGATCGGGGCCGCTGTGGTCGAGGACGATGACCTCGTGGATCATCGTGAGCTCGAGGTGCGTGGCGGGATCGTCCACCGGCACCCGCGAATTCTCGGCCAGGAGCAGCACGAACAGGGCGATCGCCACCAGGCTGAGCGGCGCGGCGGCCCCGGCCCACGCCGCGGCCACGGGCGCGCCGAACATGCCGCTCATGGAGAGATGCCCCGTGGCGAGCACGAGCGCGATGAAGCACAGGAAGAGCGTGGGCTCGGCGAAGCTGGCGAACGTGACCTCACGGCTGGCCCCCATGCCCTCGAAGCTCGACCCGGTGTCGAGTCCGGCAAGGACGAGCGCGAACCGCGCCAACGCGAGCAGCGCCGCGAACGCCACGAGATCGCCGGCAAAGTGCGCCGGCGCCTGGCGGCCGTCGAGCGGCAGGAAGAGCGCCGCGGCGACGAGCGCTGCCAGGGTCACCACCGGCCCGGCGCGGAATACCCACGTGCTGGTGGTGCTGTACACCGATCCCTTGCGGACGAGCTTGGCGAGATCGGCGTAGAGCTGCAGCACGGGCGCGCCGCGCCGCCCGGTGAGCCACGACTTGGTCTTCACGGCCACGCCGGGCAGGGCCGGCGCCAGCACCAGCAACACGGCCAGCGCGGCGACCGCGCGCGGATCCACCACCGGCATCATGAGGCCCGTCCCCAGCGCACGAGGTACAGCAGCACGCCCACCAGCGCGGCCACGATGTAGATCAGGTAGAGCGATAGCCGGCCGCGTTGGAGCGGGCGAACCCTGCCCGCCGCGGACTGCACGCCGTGCCACACCGGCAGCACCACGGCGTCGAGCACCGGGTCCACGGCGTGCGTGGCGAACGAGGTGGCCGTGCGGTGCACGCGCACGCCCGCCACGGCGCGATAGGCGTCGAGTACGGGCGTGGCGAAGGACGACGCGGTGTACTGCATGCGCGGCGTGACGGGCGAGAAGCCGCAACCCCACGTATCCGCGGCGCGCGATGCGCGGCGGCGCTGCAGCCGCGATCGCGCCGCCCATGCGGCGGCGAGCGCCGCCGCGAGCGCGACCGTGAACCAGGTGATGGTGCGGACGGCCGGGTCGACGCCCAGTGTCCACACGCCGGGCAGGGACGCGCCGGCCACGAGCGCGCCGACGCGGAACAGCGGCGGCAGCACCAGCGCCGGCAGCAGCCCGATCGCGGCGCAGGCCGCGGCGAGGAACGCCATCGGCTGCATCATCCCGGGCGTCGATTCGTGCGCCGCGGCCACGCCCGCGTCGCGCGGCGATCCCAGAAATACCACGCCCATCACCTTGGCGAAGCAGGCCAACGCCAGCGCGCCGATCAGCCCCAGCGCGGCCACGGCCAGCACCGCCATGCGCAGGGACTCGGGCGTGAGGCCGGCTTGCAGCAGCGAACGGAAGACGAGCCACTCGCTCAGGAAGCCGTTCAACGGCGGGAGGCCCACGATCGCCGCCGAGCCGATCAGGAACGCGATCGCCGTGCGCGGCATCCGCCGAGCCAGGCCGCCCAAGCGGTCGATCTCGCGCGTACCGGTGGCATGCGCCACCGACCCGGCGGCCAGAAAGAGCAGGGACTTGAACAGCGCGTGATTCAAGGTGTGCAGCGCCGCGCCGGCGAATCCAAGTACGGCCACGAGCGGATGGTCGTACGTCACGCCCAGCGATCCGGCGCCGAGCCCGAGCAGGATGATCCCGATGTTCTCCACGCTGTGAAACGCGAGCAGTCGCTTGAGATCGTGCTGCGCCAGCGCCCACAACACGCCCAGCACGCCGGACGCGGCGCCCAGCGCGAGGAGCAGCCACCCCCACCACGCGGGCAGCACGCCGAGCAGCATGCCCACGCGCATCAGGCCGTAGATCCCCATCTTGATCACCACGCCCGACATCACGGCCGATACATGCGACGGCGCCGCGGCGTGCGCCTCGGGCAGCCAGAAGTGCAGGGGCACGACGCCGGCCTTCATCCCGAACCCCACGAGCGCCGCCACGAGCACGGCGGCCTGCGCCGGGCCCACGGGGGGATGCGCCGCCAGCGACCCGAACGACAGGTCGCCCCCGCCCGACCCCCACACCGCGAACAGCGCGAACAGCGCCAGCGTGCCGGCGTGCGTGGCCACCAGGTACAGCATGCCCGCCCGGCGGTTCTCGGCGCGGTCGTGGTCGGTGACGATGAGCGCGTACGAGGTGAGCGCCATCGCTTCCCACGCGATCAGGAACGGCACCGCCGCCCGCGCCACCACGACGAGGGTCATCGCGGCGAGGAGCATGGTCATCAGCAGGTGCGGCACGGCCACGCCGCGGCGCGATGCGTCGCGCCGCAGGTACGTCACGCCGTAGAACGCGCTGGCCGATCCGGCCAACAGCACCGCGAGCAGGAACACCGCCGACACACTGTCCAGCCCGAACACCCACGGGCCGCCCGGCACGTGCGAGGCCACGGACACGTCGGCCACCGTCCCCCCGCCAAGGACGCGAAGGGCCGGCACCAATCCCGCGATCGCGCCGGCCACGAGGCACGTGCGGAACACGCGTTCGGCCAGCGCCCGCCGCGCCGAGAGCGCCACGGCCGCCACGCCCGCGATGAGCATGAGCACGACGCTCAACGTCACGAGGATCATCGGTTGAGTCCGGGCAGCACGAGCAGGCCCAACAGCACGACCACCACCACGACCATGTAGACCAGCGACGTGGTCACGCGCGCGCGGTGCAGGGAACGCAGCCGCTGCGCGGCGCGCGCGATGCTCGCGAACGCCGGCGTGTAGAGTCGCTCCAGTACGCGGTCGGCGGTGGACGACGCCCACGACGCCGACAGCGGCCACACCGCGCGCTCTCCGGTGATGGGGAGTTGGCGGGCAACCATCTGGCGCCGCGTCTCGACGTGGAGCAGCGGTTGCAGGACGTTGGTGAGCGCCCCGCCGAACGAGGTGGACGTGTACTGCATCGCGGCCGTGGGCGCGGGGTAGCCGCATCCCCACGTGGGCCCGCGGCGCGCCATCGCTCGGCGCGTGGCCACGGCGCGCAGGCCGAGCGTGAGGAGGACGATCGCGGCGAGCAGCGGGAGCAGCAGCGCGATGGGCCGGAGCATGGCCTCCGCGGCGCCGAGGTCGGCCGCCGGCGCCACCACGCGCACGGCGGGCGCGAGCGCGCCCAGCGCGAGATGGGGCATCGCGGCCACGAGCACGCAGCCGGCGCCGAGGGCGACGATCGGCAGGCGCATGGCGCGTTCGGGGGGCGCGGCGTTGGCCGCGCCCGCGGTGCGCGGCGTTCCAAGCAGTCCCACGCCGACCAGGCGCGCGAACGCGGCCGCCGCGAGCGCGCCCGTGAACGCCACGGCGAGGATCCCGCCCAGGAGCGCGATCCGGTTCACGCCGCTGAGGTCGAGCGCGCCGGCCAGCAGCGCGCGCAACAACAGCCATTCGCTGGTGAACACGTTGAGCCCCGGCAGCGACGCGATGGCCGCGGCGCCGAGCACGAGCGTGCCGCCCACCACCGGCCATCGGGCCAGCAGGCCGCCCATCGCGTCGAGGTCGCGGCTGCCCGCGCGCTGCGCCGCGGCGCCGAATCCCAGAAAGAGCAGGCTCTTGGCCAGCGCGTGATTCCACAGATGGAGCAGCGCGGCGCCCCACGCGAGCCCGGCCAGCACCGGGCGGTGCAGCACCGTGGCCAGCACGCCGACCCCCATGGCGAGGGCCACGAGACCGGCATTCTCGACGGTGGAATATGCGAGCGCGCGCTTCACATCGCGCTGCGCGATGGAGAAGGCGATGCCGGCCACCGCGCCCACCGCGCCCAATCCCATCAGCGTGTACGCCCACCAGAGCGCCGGCGCGCCAAGCAGCGGGATGAATCGCGCCAATCCGTAGAACCCCATCGTGATCATCACCGCCGACATGAGCGCCGACGCGTGCGATGGGGCCGCGGGATGCGCGTCGGGGAGCCAGACGTGCAGCGGGACGAGGCCGGCCTTGGTGCCGAAGCCGATCAGGGCGAGCGTGAACAGCAGGCCGGCGTTCGCCGTGGTTGCGGGGCCCAGCGGCGCGATGGCGTAGCCGCCGGTGGCGGTGGCGAACAGGAGGGCGAACAGCAGCAGCGCGGCCGTTGCCAGGTGGCCGGCCACGAGGTACTGCAGCCCCGCGGCGCGCACCGACCGTTGATCGTGATCGCTCACCACCAGCGCCCACGAGCTGAGCGTCATCAGCTCCCACGCCACGATGAGCAGCACCAGGTTGTCGGCTGTGACCACGAGCGCCATCGCCAGCAGCAGCAGATTGTAGGCGGCCATCGACGCGCCGCCGTGGCCACGGCCGGCGTGGTGGCGCAGGTAGGCCACGCCATAGAGGGCGCACGCGGCGCCCACCACGGCCACGGGGAGCAGGAACGCCGCGGCCAGCGCATCCAGCCGGAGCGCGACGGCGCCGCCGGGCACGCTCCATGGCATGGACCAGTGCAGCCCCGCCGGCGCGCCGAGCGCGCGCACCGCGGCTTCGGCCGCGGCCACGCCACCGACCACGGCGCCGGCCGCTCCGAGCGATGCGCCGATCGCGCGGCGCCGGAAGGCGAGTGCGGCGCCCGCGCCCAGCGTCCAGCACGCGGCGGCGATTCCGAGCGCGATCACGGGGTCATCCGTTGGCGCGCGACGGCGTGGACGTGGACGCCTCGACGGCGGCGATCCGCTCGAGAATGGCCGCCGTGGGCGCGGCCGTGCTGAGCAGGCGCCGCAGCTCGGGGTCGCGCAGCGTGTAGCCGAGTTGCGCGAGAATGCGCAGGTGCGCCGGCACCGTGGCACTCACCACGAGGAACAGCGCGTGGACGGGCTTGCCGTCCACGGCGTCGAACTCCACGGGATGCGTGAGCAGGCACGCGGCCACGAACGAGCGCGCCACGTGCAGGAGAATCGGATTGCGGACGTGCGGAATGGCGATGCCGTCGCCGATGCCCGTGGAGCCCATGGCCTCGCGGGCCTCGAGCACGCTGATCAGGAACTCGCGGTCCACATCGTCGGGCAGCGGAAGCCGCGCGACCACTTGGCGCAGCACCTCGGCCTTGGTCGCGCCGGGCACGTCGCGGTGCACGCCCCCTTCGGCGATCAGCGTGGACAGCGGGGGCACGGCGTCGGGCGCGCGCTGCGCCTGCTCCAGCAGACTCTTCGACACCGGGACGCCGTGCTCCACCGCCCACTCCCAGAGTTCGATCGCGTTGCAGTACAGACGCTCGTTCACCCGGTGCGCCGGCAGGTCGCGACTGGTGATCCAGTGGCGCACCGTGGAGTCCGGGACGTCGAGGTACGACGCGACCTGGCGAAGCGTGAGTTGCATGGCGGGGTGAACGGGAGCCGTCAGTGGGTGGAGACGAAGATGCGGGATTCGGTCGCGCGCACCAGCGCGATCACGTCATCGGCGGTGCGTGTGTCGTGCAGCTGGGCCAGGAAGCCGGGCTCCTGGCAGAGCCGCGTGAGCTTGGCGAGCAGCGCCAACTGGTCGCGCTCGCTCCGCGCGAGCAGCAGGATGAGCGTGTGCGTGGGCGTCCCGTCGAGGGCGCCGAAGTCCACCGGTGACTGGATGCGTCCGATGGCCACGAGGTCGTGGGCGTTGAGCACGCGCGGGCGGCTGCGCGGGGTGTGCAGCAGCGCCACCCCTCCCGACGCCGCCGTGCTGCACAGCCGCTCGCGCTCCAGCACCCGCTCGCACACGAGGTCCACCGACACCGGCTCCGGAAAGCTCACCTCACCCAGGAACGCGCGCACGACCCCGTCGCGCGAACCGGCCGGAACGTCGATGCGCGCATTGCCGGACGCGATCAGACCGGCAATGCTGAGGGCGCGGGGGCCCGATTCGTCGTCGCTCTCCAGGGCATGCAGCGACGCGGTGTCCAGGCGCTGCATGTTGACGTCGAGCCACTCGTCCACGATGGCTTTTCGAAAGCGCCACTGGCCGCCCACCTTCACGGCGGGCAGGTCTCCGCGCTCCAGCAGCCGGTACACGGTGCGCTGGGAAAGCTGGAGATATTCGGCGAGCTGTTTGGGGCTGAGCAGGTCGGTCAGCGTGGCAACCAATGGACAGATTCGAGAGAATTATGGCCTCGAATAGACCCGATTGTCAACTGTTGTCATATGGTGGCACAAGAAGCCCGACCAGTTCCAGGAGCTTGAGGGCGTTACTCGAGGTGGCTTTGCCGGGGCGCAGCCGGTAGTCGAAGCTCATGGATGCCACCCCATCCGTCCGCGAGAACGTCTCCTGGAAGTGCACGTGCCGGGCCACCGCGGCGAGTTCGGGCACGTCCACCAGCTGCAGGTCGTGCGTGGAGACGGCGCCGATGGCTCCGCTGGCCGCGAGATGGGTGAGCACGTGGCGGGCCGCGATCGTGCGCTCGGCCGAATTGGTGCCGTGGAGGATCTCGTCCAGCAGGTACACCAGCACGCGCGGGGCCTGCGGCGGCACGGCGTCGGCGGCGTCGACCACCGACTTGAGCCGCTCCAGCTCGGCCATGAAGTAGCTCACGCCGCGGGCCAGCGAATCCTGCACCCGCATGCTCGTGTGCAGGATCGCCGGCGGATGCCGCAGCTCGCGCGCGCAGACCACGGAGCCCGCCTGGCTGAGCACCAGGTTGAGGCCGATCGATCGCAGCAGCGTGCTCTTGCCCGCCATATTGGAGCCGGTGACCACGAGGATGGTGCCGGCCGGGCCCACCGTCACGTCGTTGCGCACCCCTTCGTCGTCGGACAGGAGCGGATGCCCCAGCGCCCTGGCCTCGAGGATCACCGGCGCGCCGGCGTCGAGGCGCGGGAAGGTCCAGTCGGGATTGTCGTGGGCCACGGTGGCCAGCGCCGACAAGCTCTCGATCTCGCCGAGTGCCCCCAGCCACTGGCCCACGTGGCGGCCCGACGCCTTCTGCCACCGCTCCAGCAGGTGGACCACGTGAAAATCCCAGAGGGTGAGCGTGTTCACGATCACGTAGAGCATGGGCGACAGCCGCAACTCGCTGCAGTCGGCGAGCGCGGTGAGGGCGCGCATGCTCGCGTGCGCGGGCCGCGGTCCCGCGGCGAGGCGCGCCTGGAGGCCGGTGAGCGCGGGCCCGGTGAACCGCGTCTCGCTCACCAGGTGCGCCATCTGCGCGTAGCGGCGGAGCGTGTTGGAGCGTCCCACCACGGGCGCGAAGCTCCCGGCGAATGCCTTGCCGTGGCGCGCGGTGAGCGCCCAGCCGATGAGCGCGGGCGCGATCCAGTACGAGTGGGCCACGGCGCCGGCGAGCTGCGCGGCCGCCAGTCCCAGCGTGGCGCACGGAATGGCGATCGTCGCCGCGAGCAGCCCGGGGCGCCCACGCAGCCATCCGTCGCTCCGCGCCCACGCCTCGAGCTCGGCCAGCGACTGGGCCGATGACGTGATGCGCATGCCGCGCCGCGCGAGTTCGTCGCGGAAGGCGGAATCCCGCGCCAGCTCCGCCACGGCGAGTTGGCGCTCCTCGACCACGGCCGGCGCGGCGGGCGCCACGAGCCATGAGCGGAGCGTGGTGCGTCCCGGCGCCGAGCTCATGGGCGGCAGCAGCTGAGCCAGCGAGGCTGTGCCGAACAGGTCGAGGTCCACGGCGTACGGATGGGACGCGGGCGCCGGCTCCCAGTCGCGCACGGGGAGTTCGCTCCAGTGGCGCGCGGCGCGGTGGGCGCCCTCGTCGGCGAGCGTGACGAGATCGTCGGTGCGTTGGAGCTCCGCCTTGGCGCGGTTGCTCCACCAGACGAGCGCCACGAACCCCAGGGTGACGGCGATCGCGGCGGCGAGCCAGGCAGTCCGCCCACCGGACGCGGTGGCCCATCGGGCCGCGAGCAGGAGCGCGAGGCCGAAGGCGGCGAGGCGGCCGTTACCCAGGCGATCGACGAGGCGCGATTGGACGGCGCGACGGGCGCGGAGCGTGGCGGCGCTGTTCCTATAGAAGGAGACGACGCCGGCGGTGGTAGCGGTCATCCTTGAAGATGGCGAGGCGGCGCCGTTCGCGCCCGGCGCTGGCGGGACCGTGGTTCGGCGCGCATGATCCTGGGCGGCGAGCTCGCGCATTCCCGGCCGGGCTCGCGACACCCCACGTCCAGATCCTGGAGCACCCCCCATGCGGAAACCCATGCGCCTCGCGGCATTCGCGGCGGCCGGCGCGCTGTTGTTCGCGTGCCCGCTCGTCCTGCGCGCGCAGGCCAATCCCAACACGGCGCTGATCGCGCAGCGCCAGAAGACCGAGCAGGCGCTCGAATCGATCGCGACCATCCACCGCAAGCTCATGGTGCCGATGCGCGACGGCACGCGTCTGGCCACCGACGTCTACGTGCCGAAGGACGGCGGGCGCGTGGGCACGATCTTCGTGCGCACGCCGTACAACTTCAACTACTGGGACGTGAAACTCGGGGCGCCGAGCGACATGACGGCCGTGTACGACGCGGTGAAACGCGGCTACGCGTACGTGGAGCAGAATGAGCGCGGGCACTTCTTCTCCGAGGGCAACTACGACATCCTCGGCCCGCCGCTCACCGACGGCGACGACGCGATCTCGTGGATCGCGAACCAGCCATGGTCCAACGGCAAGGTGGGGCTGGTGGGCTGCTCGTCCACGGCGGAGTGGCAGATGGGCGTGGCGTCGGTGGGGAACCCGGCGCTGGCGGCGATCAATCCGCAGGGCTTCGGCGCCGGCGTGGGGCGGGTGGCGCCGTACTTCGAGCAGGGCAACTGGTATCGCGGCGGCGCGGTGCAGATGCTGTTCATCGCCTGGCTGTACGGCGAGCAGAATCAGGTGCGGCCGATGTTCCCGGCCGGCACGTCGGCCCACGATCTGATCCAGGCGTCGCGCGCGTTCGATCTGGCGCAGCAGCCCCCGCTCGTGGACTGGGCCAAGGCGCTCTGGCATCTGCCCGAGATGGACATCATCAAGGCGGTGGACGGTCCGCGCGGGATCTTCGCCGACACGATGCCGGTGCCCACCGGCGG
Source organism: Gemmatimonadaceae bacterium (assembly GCA_035533755.1). Classification (NCBI taxonomy): domain Bacteria; kingdom Pseudomonadati; phylum Gemmatimonadota; class Gemmatimonadia; order Gemmatimonadales; family Gemmatimonadaceae; species Gemmatimonadaceae bacterium. The sequence continues at coordinate 104,944 of DATLTC010000067.1, read as the reverse complement.
CGCGATGATCGAGCGCGCGCCCAACGATCCGGCATGGTACAAGGGCGGGCTCTATCACGACAACATGCCGTTCAACGTGCCGGCGCTGTACTTCATGTCGTGGTACGACGTGTCGATCGGGCCGAACCTGGCGATGTTCCACCACGCCCAGCAGGTGGCGTCTCCCGCCGTGGCCCGGGAGCAGTACGCGGTGATCGCCCCCACGCTCCACTGCAGCTACAAGCGCGCCACGGCCCAGACCGTGGTGGGCGAGCGGAACATGGGCGACGCGCGCCTGGACTACGACGCGCTCACCTACGGCTGGTTCGACCATTTCCTGAAGGGAGAGAACAACGGGTTGCTCGACACGCTGCCCCGGGTGCGCTACTTCACGATGGGGCTCAACAAGTGGCAGACGTCGGATACCTGGCCGCCGCGCGGCGCGCGGATGGAGACGTACTACCTGGCCAGCGGCGGCGCCGCGAACTCGCTCAACGGCGACGGCCGCCTGGTGGCCAAGGCGCCGGCGGCCGACCGGCCGGACGGCTTCGTGTACGATCCGATGAACCCGGTGCCGTCGTACGGCGGCAACGTGTGCTGCACGGGCAACGCGGTGCAGGGCGGCGCGTTCGACCAGCGCAAGATGGAAGCGCGCAACGACATCCTGGTGTACAGCACCGATCCGCTCGCCGAGAACACCGAGGTCAGCGGGCCGATCGAGGTCACGCTGTACGTGTCGTCGGATCGCAAGGACACCGACTTCACGGTGAAGCTGATCGACGTGTATCCCGACGGCACGGCGTACAACCTGGACGAGACCATCCAGCGCGTGCGCTATCGCGAGGGGTACGACAAGCAAGTGTGGATGCAGCCGGGCAAGGTGTACAAGGTGGCGTTGAGCCCCATGAACACGAGCAACTACTTTCCCGCGGGCCACCGCATTCGCCTGGAGGTGTCGAGCAGCAACTTCCCGCGGTTCGACCGCAATCTGAATACCGGCGGGCACAACTACGACGAGGCCACGGGGCTCGTGGCGCACAACGCGGTGCACCACTCGGCGATGTACCCCTCGGAGGTGCAGATCTCGGTGGTGAAGCGGTAGGGGCCGGCGCGCTCCGGGCGGCGGACGGCGCCCGGAGCGCTCAGTGGCCGGGCGTGGGGGCGATCAAATCGTTGAACGCATCGAGCCCGCGCATGAATTGGTAGCGCGGATCGGTGCGGATTTCCGGGAGGTCGATCAGATGCCCGGCGAGCGCGCACTTGAGCTCGGTGAGCGTGCGATCGGCGTCGTGCCGGACGGCATAGGCCCGCGCGCGTTCCCGGCAGATGCGGGGCGTATCGCCCTGGATCTCTTCGGCCACGGCCAGCAGGGCCAGGGCGCGGTCGGGGTCGTTGTACGCCAGGTACGCCTCGGGTTCATACAGCGACACCTGCTCGTACACGTCGCTCAACCGGCGGGCGGCCCAGTCGGCGCGCAGGGAGTCGTTGGCGTCTGCGGCCCACTGTTGCAGGGCCACGATGTTCAGCTCCTGGGTGAGCCGGCGAAGATCTGGAACGCCCGGTCGCCGGCGCAGATCCGACAGCGGCTTGATGATCCCGCGCTGATAGTCCGGCGTGGCCCGCACCAGCGAGTCGCGCTCGGCAAGCCACGGGCGCACCGCGGGGTCGGCGGCCAGTTGGGCGGCGCGCGTCGCGGCGAACGTGACGTCGTGCGCGCCGGCCCACGCCGCGGCGATCTCGGCCCAGCGGTCGGCGGCGTTGCCAAGTTGATGGGCCGCGGCCAGCGCGGCGGCGTCGGCGGAGTCGCGCGCGAACACGGAATCGGCCAGCGCCTGGTCGATGGGACGCAGGCGGCGGGCCATGGCGCGCACGTCCAGCCAGCCGAGCTGTCGCGCGAGCACGGGCTCGGGCGGCCACTGGTCCGTGCCGGGGAACACATCCACGCGCAGGGCGGCGTGCGTGGGGGTCGTGGGGCGTGCGGCGCGCAACGCGCTGGCCGTGGAGACGACCTCTTCATCATTGATGCCGCGCGCGCCGGACGCCATCGCGACGTCGAACGGCGGCGGGCCGGGAAACAGTCGCCGCCACACGGTGTCGGTGGGCATCGCCGCGCCCGCCGAGATGATCCCCGCCACATGGCCCGACGATCCGTACGCGAAGCCCCACGTGTCGCGCGCCGTGCCCGAGAATCCGGCCAGGTAGATGCGCGAGGTGTCGATGGAGAAGGCGCCGAACGCATCGGCGAGCATGACGTTCACGGCGCGCTCGTTGGGCGCCTTGGGATCGTCGCTGCGCGTGTCGTAGCTGCTGAGCACGATCCACCCGAGTCGCTCGGCGGCCGGCGCGAATCGGACGATGGCCGGCACGGCGCGCCCCGCGGGGTCGAGCACGAGGAGCAGCGGCGCGGGGGAGGCGCCGTGGTAGCGCTTGGGGATGAACGCGGCGTAGTGGAACGCGGAATCGGCGCGCGCGGTGAGCCGGGGTAGGACGGTGCCCTGGAACGCGGTATCCACGGCCTGCGCGGCGGCAGGGCGCCCGCCGCCGGCGAGCAGGACGGCGGCGAATGCGGCGAAGGAGCGACGGTATGTGCGGCGCATGCGGAGATCGCCTCGGCGGAATCTGCACAACAATACGCTGTGGCACGAACCCCCGCACGCCGGGTATTGTTCGGGATTCGCAAGCCCCCTGCCGCCTGGAGTACCTGATGTCGCACCGCGTACGTCTCGCCGCGCTCGTCGTGGGCGTCCTCGGCCTGTATGCCTGCAGTCCCACGGGGACGGAGCCGGCTGGCAGCGGGCAGGTGGCGCAGGTTACCGTGACCGCGTCGAGCGCCGCGGTGGGCGTGGGCGAGACGCTGCAGCTCGTTGCCACCGTCACCGACGCTGCGGGCGCCGTGGTGACGAATCCGGCGATCGTCTGGACCTCTTCCGACACCACGCGTGCCAAGGTAACGGCCACGGGGTTGGTGAACGGTGTGGCGCCGGGCACCGTGACGGTGGGCGCGACCGCGGGTGGCGTGTCGGGCACGCTGTCGCTGGTGGTGGTGGCGGCGGGCATCAGCAGCGTGGTGGTGACGCCGTCCACGGTGAGCCTGGCGGCGGGCAGCACGGTGCAGTTGAGCGCGGTGGTGAAGAGCAACTCTGGCGCCGTGGTGCCGGGCGCCACGGTGACCTGGGTGTCGTCGGACACGAGCAAAGCCGCGGTGTCGGCCGCGGGTCTGGTGACCGGACTTGGCTCGGCGGTCGCGCCGCAGATCGCCAGCGTTGCGCCGGCCACGATCACGCCGGGGGTGCCGGTGACGGTCACCGGCGCGAACTTTGCCGTGGGCAGTGGGGGCGTTTCGGTGACCGTGGCGGGCACGCCGGTGCCGGCCACGGTCACCTCGGCGACCACGCTCACGTTCACGCTGCCCACCGCGTTTCCGTGCGTGGCCACCGGCAACACGACGCTCGCCGTGGCCAACAGCATCGGCACCGTCACGGTCACGGCGTCGAGCGGCGGCCAGACGGGCGCGGCGGCCGTGATCGTCGGGTCGACGCCGGCTACGGCACAGCACGCGGTGCAGGTGGCCAATCAGTTGGCGCTGGGCGTGGGCCAGTCGGCGCTGATCACCGATCCCAATCAGGTGGGTTGCACCGAACTCACGGGCGGCGCCCACTATCTGGTGGACGTGTACAACGACAGCCGCGTGCCGAGCGGAATCGCAGCCTTCGTGTTGCGCGGCGCCGTGGGGCCGGCGAGCGGCGCGTTGGCGGGGACCAGGGCTCCGGCTGGCATCGCGGCGGCGCCGATGGTGCCGATGGTGCCGCGCATGCAGGCGGCGCCTGTCCCGGCCGGCGCGCTGGCGCTCATGGCGGGCGCCGCGGCGCACATGCGCGACGGGCACGCGCTGCAGCTGGCGCAGCGGTCGGCGTACGTGCGGCCGCTGCTGGCGCAACTCAAGGCGCACGCGCGGCGGCCGCGCGCCGGGCTGGACGCGGCGGCGGCGCTCAACCCGCCCATCCCGCAGACGGTGGGGGACACGGCGACGGTGAAGATCGACACCGTGTCGCAGGGCGATCAGTGCAAGACGTGGGTGAGCGTGCAGGCCCGGGTGGTGTACGTGGGCTCGCACAGCATCATCCTCGAGGACGTGAACGCGCCGCTCGCCAGGACGATGGACGCCGACTACGTGGCGCTGGGCCAGCACTACGACAGCCTGCAGTATCCGATCATCACGCAGTACTTCGGCGATCCGATGGCGTTCGACGATTCGCTGACGCGCGTGGGCAAGGTGACGATGCTGTTCAGTCCGCTGGCGAACGCCGCGGGCGGCGGCGGAGAGTTGGGCTGGGTCACGCCGTGCGACCTGTTCCCCACGTCGTTCGATGCCGACGTCCCGTCGAGCAATCACACGGAAATGTTCTACGCGGTGGTGCCGACGCTGGCCACCGGCAGCACGAGCGACGCGCACGTGCGCTCGGTGTGGGACGCGTTGATGCCGGCCACGCTGATCCACGAGACCAAGCACATCGCGGCCACCGCCGAGCGATTCGCCGATCCCGTGGGCACGCAGCTGGAGGAGAGCTGGCTGGAGGAAGGGACGGCGCAGATCGCGGTGGAGCTGTACGGCCGCGCCATCTACGGCACGGCGTGGAAGGGCGACGTGGGGTACAACCAGAGCGTGTACTACGACGTGCGCAACGTCACGCCGTACATCATGACGTCGCCGTTCCTGGACCTGTACGACTACATGCAGCACAACGAGACCAAGTCGTTCCTGTCCGCGGGCACGGCCGATCCGGACATCTACGGCAGCGCCTGGCTGTTCTCGCGCTGGATGCTCGATCAGTACTCGACGCAGGAGTCCGACATCCTCAAGCCGCTGATCGCCGACGCCACGCTGGCGGGCATCGCCAACGTGACCGACAAGACCGGCCGGTCGTGGGACGAGCTGGACGGCTATTTCACGATGGCGTACGCGGCCGACCAGTACCCCGGATCCACCGCGCCGGCCAACGCGCGCTACATCGTCCCGAGCTGGAACCTGCGCGACATCTTCCAGGGCCTGTCATACGATTTTCCATATAACTTCGCCTCCTGGCCGCTGGCGGCGCATGCCACGGCGTTCGGCACGTTCAGTACCGAGGTGGATTCGCTGGCCGGCGGGTCGGGGTCGATCTTCGACATCAGCGGATCGCTGACCGGCCGGCAGCTGCTGGATCTGCACGCGGTGTCGGGCGCGGTGCTGCCGCTGGGGCACACGCTCCGCATGGTGGTGGTGCGGGTGGAATGAGAGGGTAGGGCGGTAGGAGGGTAGGAGGGGTCAGGATTCGAGTGCGAGCACCGCGTACGTGGCCAGCCAGTGCTCGCCCATGTAGTCGCCGGCCACGTGCGGCAGGCTCGCCGCGAGGTGCAGGTCGGCGGTCTCGCGAGCGAGCGCGCGGCGCGGATCGCCGTCGGGGAGCGCGCGCGCCAGCGCGCGCCAGCACCAGGCGCGGCTCAGGTTGACGCCGTCCAGGTGGGCGATCTTGCCGTCGCTGCGGTCGCTCACGTGCGCGGGCCGGAACAGGGTGGCCGGATGGCGCTGCGCGAGGCGCGGCAGGAAGCGGTCGAGCCAGGCGGCGAATCCTGCCGCGGGCAGGGCGCGGCGCATGCACTCCGCCTCGATGAGCGCCGATGACAGAAAGTCGTCGCCGCCGGGCTCCCACGCCTGACAGTCCGCGTCGTCGCCGTACCAGGCGTTGGCCTTCTCGCGCAGGAGATCGGTGAACGCCGCGTCGCCCACCGCGTCCGCGTACTCCTGCGCCAGGGTGAGCGCGAACGCGGTGTTGAAATGCGTGCCCACGCGCACCGGATATGTGGCTCTGGGCAGGAAGTCGCGGAACCGCTGCGCGAACGCACCGGCCAGCGGCTGCAGCGCGGCCGCCCAGCGCGCGCCCTCGTCGGTGGCGTGCCGGGACAGCTCCCCGGCGAGCATCAGCAGCCAGGCCCAACCGTAGGGCCGCTCGAACCCGGCGCGCGAGGGCTGGCGCAGATACGCCAGCTCGCCGCCCACCTTGTCGGGCGTGAGTTGCCGGTTGAACAGCTCGCGGATGCGCGCCGCCGCGTCGAGCGACGGGACCGTGCGATACAGATGGGCGAGCAGCCAGTAACCGTGCACGCACGAGTGCCAGTCGAAGCTGCCGTGGAAGATCGGGTGCAGCGCGCGCGGCCCCCGCACGTCGTCCGGCCCGTTGATCACGTGATCGAGCTTGTTGGGGTACTCGCGCTCCACGTGCGACAGGGCGAGCCCGGCAAAGTGGGACGCCACGCTCGCCGAGAGCGCGGCGTCACGATCGGGATCGAGACGGCTGGACATGTTCAGTACCGGAAGACGAGGAAGTACATCAGCAGGATGTTCGTGGCCAGGAGCAGGATCCCGGTGGGGATCTGCACCTTGATGACCGCGTGCTCGTCGGGCAGTTCCAGCAGCGCCGCCGGCACGATGTTGAAGTTGGCGGCCATCGGCGTCATCAGCGTGCCGCAATAGCCGGAGAGCATGCCGAGGGCCGCCATGATCGCCGGGTCGCCGCCGAAGCGGTGCACGATCAGCGGCAGGCCGATGCCCGCGGTCATCACCGGAAAGGCGGCGAACGCATTGCCCATGATGATCGTGAACAGCGCCATGCCCCCGGCGTACGTGATCACCACGACGACGGGCGTGTTCAGCGGAATCCACCGATTCACCAGCGTGGACACCACGCCGCCCACTCCGGCGATGGCGAACAGCGCCCCGAGCGCCGCCAGCATCTGCGGCAGCACCGCCGCCCAGCCCACGGAATCCATGAGCCGCCGCGCCTCGACGATCGGCGACCGCAGCGGCGCGCGCAGCATGACCATCCCCACGGCCAGCGACACCACGGTGGCCAGGCCCAGCGAGATCACGGTCACTTGGGCGGGATCGATGAGCGGCACGCCGTTGATGCGGATGCCCTGGAACACGGTGGTGCCGAGCAGCGTCACGGCGGGGATGAGCAGCGCCGGCACGAACAGCAGGTTGCCCCACCGGCGCGCGCTGGCGGCGCGCTGTTCTTGCGTGACCGATTCGGGACCGCCGCGCCCCAACCCCCCGATGCTCGACACCAGCACCATGCCGATCACCAGGCAGCCGTTCACGAAGTCGGGCAGGTGGGTGCCGAACAGGAACGTGACGGCGTAGATCCCCCAGAACGCGGTCTTGTTGTACCGCTTGGCGTCCTTGGCGTCGAGGAGGTTCACGAGGGCGATGCCGCCGACCATCAGCCCCATGAGCAGGTAGATCGCTTCGAGGCCGATCATCGCCCGTCCTCGGCGTGCGGCCCCGCGGGGGCGTCGGCCGGCGGAGCGGTTCGACCGTTGGGCGCTCCCGCTCCCAACTCCCGCTTGAGGCGCCGGTCGAGCAGCGCCAGGCGCGTGCCGTGGATGGCGAACGCCGCCAGCGCCGTGGGCACCGACCATTTGGCGAGCGTCGTCGGCTGCACGGTGATGCCGTTCTGCGCCAGGAATCCCTTGATCAGGAGAATGGACCCGATGGCGATGAAGATGTCCTCGCCGAAGAACATGCCCACGTTGTCCGTGGCCGCGGCAAAGGCGCGGATGCGGAATCGCGTGTCGTCCGGCAGGTCGCCGTAGCGGCTCTCCGCCGCGCCCTCGGCCATCGGGGCGATGAGGGGCCGCACCATCTGCGCCTGTCCCCCCAGCGAGGTGAGGCCGAGCGCGGAGGTGATCTGGCGAAGCGCCAGGTAGACCATGAGCACGCGGCCCGTGGTGGCAGCGTGGATGCGCGCGATCATCTCGCGGGCGCGCTCCTTGAGGCCGCTGCGTTCGAGGAGGCCGATCACCGGCAGCACCATCCAGACGATCGCGACGTAGCGATTCTGCGTGAAGGCTTTGCCGAACGCGGCGATCACCTCGTGGAGGCCGAGGCCGCCGGCCAGGCCGGTGACGATGCCGGCGCAGGTGACCACGAGGAGCGCATTGAGTCGGAGGGCGAATCCGATGATGACGACGAGGACGCCGAGGAGGGCGAGCATGGAGGCATAAGGTACGGGCGGTCCGGGCGCGGCGGCAATCGGTGGCGGGAAGACCCCTGAGGCGGCGTGGGGCAAGCCCCGACGGCGGGCGCTCGCGCACGGGGCCATGGTGCAGGAGAGGGCCAGCCCCGCGGAGGTCGACGGTGCGCGTCATCGAGTCATCGAGCGGAACCAGTGCAAGCGCCGGCGCCGCGGCGACCGGGCCGCGCGCCGCGGCGTCGGCGCTGGAGACCAGCGGATGGGCCGTGGCCTACCGCCTGTACGATGTGGGGTACGCGATCGACCTGGACCGCGCCGCGGCGCTGGCGCCGGCGGGCGCCACGGTGCGGCTGTCGCCGCTCAGCGCGCAGGCGCTGGCCCTGCGCATTCCCAATCCGCCGCTGCTCGTGAACGTGGGGCCCGTGCCGCTCGGCCCCCCGCTCGACGGCGTGGCGGCCCAGCTCTCGGCGCGGCTGTACGACTTCGGCACGATCGCGTTGCGCGCCCGTATCCGGCCCGGCGCCGAGCGGCTGCCGTGGACGGCGTTCTCGCGATTCGGCCGCGATGTGGAGCGGGCCCTCCGCGAACGGGACATCTTCGAGCCGGCCCTTCGCGCGCTCACCGCCATGCTCGCGCCGGCCATCGCGCGGCCGCGGGTGGCCGCAGTGACCGAGGATTACACGGTATTCCGGCTCACCGGACTGTGGGACGCGGCCGGCGAACGCGTGCCCCCCGCCGCGCTCCACGACCAACTGCTCACGCCTCTGCTGTTGCAGGAGGAGCAGCCGTTGAGCGAGAGCGCCCGCCGCGAACTCCTGCCGCACCGGCTGAGCTACTACGAGGACGATCTCACGGTACTCACCTGGGAGCACGCGCTGGCGCTCAGCGGCGAGCCGGCCGAGGAGAGCGACGTGGAGTGGGTGCTGGAGTTCGCCAACGCGCAGCTGCTCGAGTTGCGCTATTACAGCGCGGCGCTCGACGACGCGCTGCCGCGGATGTACGACGACATCGCGCGGGCCCGGCGCGGCGCGCGGGCGTTCTTCACCACCGGATTCGCCCGCGTGCTGGCGCGGCTGTACGAACTGTTCGCCGACACCACCGAGACGGTGGAGCGGGTGGACAACGCGCTGAGCGTGACCGACGACGTGTATCTGGCGCGCGTGTATACGGCGGCGATGGAGGTGTTCCGCGGGCGCGCCTGGCGGTCGAGCATCGATCGCAAGCTGGCCATCATCCGCGAGACCTACGGGATGCTCAACGCCGAGGCGCAGTCGCGGCGTAGCGAGATGCTCGAGACGATGATCATCCTGCTGATCATCATCGAGATCGTGCTCGCCGTTCGCTGACGCGCCGCGGGGCGGGCGCCGACCTTCAGCTCGTCCGGAGCCCGCCCCGCGCCATCGGCAGTTGGCGCACGCGGATGCCGGTGGCGTCGAAGATCGCCGCGCCGATGGCCGGCGCCACGCCGAAGATCGGCGTCTCACCGGCGCCCATCGGCGTCTGGTCCTTGCGGTCGATGAGCACGACCTCGACGTCGGGCACGTCGGAGAAGCGCGGCACCCGGTACTGCGCCAGGTGCGCGTTGCGGATCACGCCATGGTCGAAATCGATCGCCTCGAACAGCGCGCCGCCGATGCCCTGGATGAATGCGCCCTCGATCTGATTGCGCAGGATGTCGGGATTGACCACGGCGCCGCAGTCGAACGCGCTCACGCCACGCACCAGCTTCACCGATCCGCTCGTCCGGTCCACCGCGACCTCGATCGCGGTGGCGATGTAGCCGCCCTTCTCGAAGCCGCCGGCGATGCCCACGCCGCGCCCCTCGGCCCGCGGCTTGCCCCAGCCGAACCTGTCGGCCGCGGTCTGGAACACGGCGCGCAGGCGCTCGTCCGCGAGGTTCCGGAGCCGGAAGGCCAGCGTGTCCATGCCCACCAGGCGCGCCATCTCGTCGACATGCATCTCGCGCGCGAAGTGGTTGGCCGTGGCCGCCAGGCCGCGATACGACCCCTGCCGCAGCGGCGACTCGCTGGGGTGGTACTCCACGCGCTGGTTGGTGATCGCGTACATGGGCCGGATGGCGGCCGGGCCGGAGTTGTAATTGTCGAACGCCCACGCCGTGAGCGTGCCGTCGGCGGTCATGCCGGCGTTCACGTCGATCACGCCGGCCGGCCGGAAGTACGCCCAACGGAATTCCTCTTCGCGCGTCCACACCAGCGACACCGGCTGCCTGGCGCCACGGGCCAGGCGCGCCGCTTCGACGGCGCATTCCCCGGTGTGCTTGCCGCCGTACCCCGAGCCCGTGTCGGGCATGATCACGCGCACGCGGTCGTCGGCCAGGTCGAAGGCGCGCATCAGTTCTTCCTTGACGCCGAATGGGCGCTGCGTGCCCGTCCACACGGTGAGCTTCGGGCCCTTGTCGTCCGTGGTCCACTCGGCCACGGCGGCCCGCGGCTCCAGCGGCACGTGGGCGATGTACGCCACCGTGTACGTGCGCGCCAGCGTGTGCGCCGCGGACTTGAGCGCGCCGTCCACGTCGCCCTGCACGAAGGGCTCGCCGCCGCCGAATCCCTCGCCGCCGCCGCGCCCGCTGCTCGGCGCGGGGCGCGTGCGCTTGAGATAGTCGTAGACATCGAGCGACGACGGCTGCGGGCCCGGCGCGGGCGCCCACGTGGCGCGAATGGAGATCAGCGCGCGCTCGGCGTCGGCCGTGCGCGGCGCCGCCACGCCCACGAACTGCCCGTCCTGCACGACGATCGCGTCGTTGACCGAGGCGGCGTCGCTCGCGTCCACGGACTGCATGGTGGCGCCGATGGAGGGCGCGCGCAGCACCTTGCCGTGGAGCATGCCCGGACGGGTGATGTCCGACGGGTACTGATGGCGGCCGGTGACGACGTCCCGCGCGCCCACGCGGGGCAGGGAGTGTCCGGCCGTCATCCACGCCGAGGCCGGCGTGAGCGGCGCGTCGTCGCGCATCGTCTCGACCAGCAGGCGGCCGGCCGTCAATTCGCCGTACGTGGCGCGGCGGCCGTGCGCGCGGTCGACGACCGCGCCCAGTTGGGCGGTCAACGTCTCGCGGCCCACGCGCCACTTGGCGGCGGCAAGGTCGATGAGCAGTTCGCGCGCCGACGCGCCGGCCTTGCGGAGGATGGGCCCCATGCGCGGCGTGGACATGCTGCCGAAGGTGCCCATGTCGTACGGCGTGAGGTCGGTGTCGCCCATGATCATGTGCACCGACGCCAGCGGCACGCGCAGCTCCTCGGCCAGCTCCTGGGCAAGCGACGTGCGGATGCCCTGGCCGACCTCGACCTTGCCGGTGTAGACGGTGACGGAATCGTCGGCGCCGACGTGCAGCCACGCCGCGATCTGATCCGTGGGCGCGGGCGCACCGCCGCTCGCGCCGGGATGGATGGCCCGATGCAGGCCCTGAGCCGTGGCGTCGCCGGTGACGAGCGCGATGGCGATGCCGCTGCCGAGCGTCTTGAGAAAGTCGCGGCGCGAGTTCGTCATGGCTGGACCTCTCGGAAGGTCTGGACTGCCGGTTGCGCCAGTTGGCCGGCGGCGCGCTGGATGGCGGTCACGATCCGCGGGTAGGTGCCGCAGCGGCAGACGTTCCCGTCCATGGCGCGCACGATCTCGTCGCGCGACGGCTTGGGCGTGGCGGCGAGCAGCGAGATCGCGGCCATGATCATCCCGCCCGTGCAGTAGCCGCACTGCGCCACCTGCTCGTCGAGGAACGCCTGCTGCACCACGTGCAGCCGGCCGTCGCGTTCGAGTCCCTCGATCGTGGTGACCGGCGCGTTCACCGCCGCCGACACCGGCGTCACGCACGAGTGCACCGACCGTCCGTCGAGCAGCACGGTGCACGCGCCGCACTGCGATTCGCCGCAGCCGTACTTGGGCCCCGTGAGCGTGAGATCTTCGCGGAGCACGCTCAGCAGGCTCCGGCTCGGATCCACGTCCACGGTGTGCGTTCGGCCGTTCACCTGGAGCTCGATGCGCATGGCTCGCTTCTCCTCAGACGCGTGGTGTTTCGAATATATGGAAGTGTCCGGAGTCGCGTACGGCGGCGTGCGGAATCCGCAGTGGCTGGTGCGGGATTGGCACGGGCGGCGCCCGTGCGCTGCGGCTAACTCGTTGCGGGGCCTACGCGTGGCCCATGGCACGGGGATTGCTCTATGGAGGGCCAGCGTAGCGCGCTCCGGCGCGAAGTGCACAACTCCAGAGGGAAGCGAATCGCATGAAACGGATCATCATCGGGCTGGTCGTGATCATCGCCGTGGCCGGCACCACCGCCTACTTCCGGCGTCAGGCCTCGGCCGGCACGACGTCGTATCTCTTCGTTCCGATCACGCGCGGCGACCTGGAATCCACGGTCAGCGCCACGGGCAACCTCACCGCCGTGGATTCCGTGCAGGTGGGCACGCAGGTGTCCGGGCGCATCGACGCGCTCTATGCGGACTTCAACGATCACGTGCGCAAGGGCGAACTCCTGGCACGCATCGATACCACGGTGCTGCGGTTGTCCGTGGACCGCGCCAAGGCGTCGGAGGCGCAGGGCGAGGCGGACCTCAAGCAGAAGATGTTCGCGGTGCAGCAAATCGAGCGGCTGCTCACCAACAAGGCGGAGACGCAGTCGGACTACGAAACCGCCGAAGCCAACTACGCGATGTCGATCGCCACTCTCAAGTCCGATTCCGTGGCCCTCACCGAGGCGGAACAGAACCTGGCCTACGCGTTCATCTACTCGCCCATCGACGGCATCGTCATCAAGCGCACGGTGGATCCCGGACAGACGGTGGCCGCCAGCTTCTCGGCGCCCGAGCTGTTCCTCATCGCCGGCGATCTCAAGAACATGCAGATCATCGCGTCGGTGGACGAGGCCGACATCGGGCAGATCCACGACGGACAGATCGCGGACTTCACGGTCGAAGCATACCCCGATCGCGTGTTCCACGGCATCGTCCGGCAGGTGCGGCTGCAGTCGACGACGGTGGACAACGTGGTGGACTATCCCGTGGTGGTGAACGTGCCCAATCCCGACGGCGCGCTGCGTCCCGGCATGACGGCCACGGTGAACTTCGAGATCGCCAAGGCGACCGCCGTTCTCAAGATCCCGGATGCGGCGATTCGCTTCCGGCCCACGCAGGCGATGATCGCGCAGATGCGCCAGCAGTACGCTTCGTCCGGTGACTCCGGGCGGCGGAGCGGCGGCGCGGACTCCGCGGCGCGCGGTCGCCGCGGCGGTGGGTTCCAGCGCGGCGGCGGTGGCGGCGGCCGGGGCGGTCCTGGCGGCCGAGGGGGAGCGGGTGCTCAGCGCCTGCCGGACGTGGCGGCGCTCTGGTACCTGGACAGCAGCGGCAAGCTTGCCATAGCGCGCGTGCATACCGGGCTCACCGACGGCCAGGAAACGGAGATCACCGGTCCCACGATCAAGGAAGGGATGCAGATCATCGCCGCGGTCACGGGCGGCTCCACATCGGGCTCGGCGACGGCGAATCCGTTCCAGGGCAACACGCAGGGTGGTAGAGGCGGATTCCGCGGAGGGTTCTAGCCATGGCCGAGGTCAAGGACGTCGTCATCCGCGTGGAAGGGCTCAAGAAGGTGTACGCCACGGGCAAGACCCAGGTGCACGCCCTGCGCGGCGTGGACTTCACCGTGGAGCGCGGCGAGATGATCGCGATCATGGGCGCGTCGGGCTCGGGAAAGTCCACGCTCATGAACATCCTCGGTTGCCTGGATCAGCCCACGCACGGCAGCTACATGCTGGACGGGGTCCGCGTGGACGGATTGAGCAAGAACGAACTGGCCGACATCCGGAACGCCAAGATCGGGTTCGTGTTCCAGGGGTTCAACCTGCTGGCGCGCACGTCGGCGCTGGAGAACGTGGAACTTCCGCTGCTCTACGATCGCAGCAACCGCAAGCTCGACACCAAGCAGCTGGCCAGGGAAGCCCTGGAGCGCGTGGGGCTGGGTGAACGGCTGGACCACGAGCCGAGCGAGCTGTCGGGCGGCCAGCAGCAGCGCGTGGCGATCGCGCGGGCCCTGGTCACGCGGCCGGCGATGGTGCTGGCCGACGAACCCACGGGCAACCTGGACTCGCAGACGTCGGTGGAAGTGCTGGCGCTGTTCCAGGAATTGAACGAGCAGGGCATCACGGTGGTGCTCGTGACGCACGAGCACGACATCGCGGGGTACACGAAACGGGTGATCGAACTGCGCGACGGGCACATCATCCGGGACGAGGCGGTGGTGGACCGGCACGTCGCCGCCGAGGACCTGATGCATCTGGAACCCGAACCGGTGGCGGACTGACCCATGAAATCCTCACGACTCATCAACATCGCCACCAAGAGCATCCTGAAGAACAAGATGCGCACGCTGCTCACCATGCTCGGCATCATCATCGGCGTGGGGGCCGTGATCGTGATGGTGGCGGTGGGGCAGGGCGCGAAGTCGGAGATCCAGCACCGCATCGACAATCTGGGCACGAACATGCTGGTGATCACGCAGGGCGCGTTCAAGACCGGCGGCGTGAGCCAGGGCGCCGGCACGTCCAATCGGCTGACGATCAAGGATTACGAGACGCTGGCCCAGCAGGGGCTGCTGCTCACCAACACGTCGCCGGTGATCATCGCGTTCGGACAGATCGTGGGCGGCACCGGCAACTGGCGCACGGGCGTGCAGGGCGTGTCGGTCCAGTACCCCACCATCCGCGACTGGAAGACCACCTCGGGGCGCTTTTTCGACATCACCGACCAGCGGTCCAATGCCCGCGTGGCCGTGATCGGCAAGACGGTGGCCGACAACCTCTGGCCCGGGCAGGATCCGGTGGGCCAGCCGATCCGCATCCGCAACGTGCCGTTCAAGATCATCGGCGTGCTGGCGGCCAAGGGCCAGACGGCCGAAGGCAACGACCAGGACGACGTGATCCTCGTGCCGTACACCACGGTCCAGACGCGGCTCTCGAACCACCAGTTCATCGCCCAGATCCTGGTCAGCACGTCCACCAAGGACGAGATCCCGGCGGCCGAGCAGGAGATCACGCAGATCCTGCGCGATACGCACAAGCTGGCGCCGTATGATCCCGACGACTTCACCGTGCGTAACCAGACCGATCTCGCGCAGGCGGCGTCGGGCACGACGCAGGTGATGACGCTGCTGCTGGCGGCGATCGCCAGCATCTCGCTGCTCGTGGGCGGCATCGGCATCATGAACATCATGCTCGTGTCGGTCACCGAGCGCACGCGCGAGATCGGCATTCGCATGGCGATCGGGGCCCGCGGCAGCGACGTGCTCACCCAGTTCCTGGTCGAGGCGATCGTGATGAGCGTGATCGGCGGCTTCTTCGGCGTGGCGCTCGGCTACGCGGGCTCGGCGGTGCTGCAACAGGCCACGGGGTGGCAGACGGCCATCGCGCCGGCCATGGTGGGCATCGCGATCGGGTTCTCGGCGGCGGTGGGGATCTTCTTCGGCTACTATCCGGCGCGCAAGGCGGCGGCGCTGGATCCCATCCAAGCCCTGCGATACGAATAGGGGAGATCGCGCCATGCCCCGGCGGTTGGCTCCGGCGGACACCTTGGTCGCCCCGCTTCCGCCGGCCTCGTATATTCGCGACACGGACCCGAACACTCGCGTTCGGGCCCACGTTGCCGGGGACGTCATGCGCACTGCTCGAATTGGCCGCTGGGCGCGCTGGGGATGGCTGGCCACGACGGTCGCCATGGCCGCTGCGCTGCTCGCCATGTCCTGGATGAGCCATCGCCGCGTGGTGCGCGCCACGTCCACGCTCAACCGTGGGCAGGCCGGCGTGCTGTTCGAATCGGCCCGCCAGCTGGTGCGCGCGCTGCCCACGGTGCCCACCGCGCAGCAGCTCGACTCGCTGTTGCGGATGCGCGAGGACGCGGGGCTGCGGTACGTCGGCCTGTTCGACGCCGGCGGGCACGCGCTGGCGCAGGCGGGGACGGCCGCCGACACCGCCGCGCTCGACTCCACGCGCGTGATGCGGCGGCCGCCGGTGGTCGAGACGGTCGGATCGCGCATCCGGATCACGGCCATGGCGCCGCTCTCCCGCGGCACGCCCGACGGGGCCGAAGAAGGGCCGCGCCGGCTGCTCGCCATCGAGTTCGAACCGGTGGCCGCCGAGCAGATGGCCGCCGAATCGTTGAGCACGTTCATCCTCTCGGCGCTCGTCGCCGCCGCGCTGCTGGCCGCCGCGTTCATCTTCTGGCGGCTGTCGGCGCAGCAGGAGCTGGCCGAGCGGCGGATGGAGGAACAGCGGCGCCTCAGCGCCCTCGGCGAGATGGCCGGCGTGATGGCGCACGAGATCCGCAATCCCCTGGCGTCGCTCAAGGGGCACGCGCAGCTGCTGGCCGAGCGGCTCACGTCGCGCGAAGCCGACCATCGCAAGGCCGAGCGCGTGGTGCAGGAGGCCGAGCGCCTGGAGGCGCTCACCAGCGACCTGCTCGACTTCGTGCGCTCGGGCCCGATCGACATCCGGCCCACCGACCCGGTGGCGCTGGTGCGCGCCGGCGCCGACGAGGTGGCGCCGGGCCGGTTCTCGCTGGCGCTGGACGACGCGCCGCGCAGCTGGCCGCTGGACGACGCGCGGATGCGCCAGGCGATCACCAACGTGCTGCGCAACGCGCTCCAGGCCACGGCGGCCGGCACGCGTCCCGAAGTGACGGTGCGCCAGCGCGGGGGCGCGCTGGAGATCGCCGTGCGCGACTTCGGCGACGGCATCTCCCCGGGCGACGAGGAGAAGATCTTCGCGCCGTTCTACACCACGCGCACCACGGGCACCGGCCTCGGGCTCGCGGTGGCGCAGCGCGTGACGCAGATGCACGGCGGCACGGTGACGGCCGTCAATCACGCCGGCGGCGGCGCGGTGTTCCGCATCTCGATTCCCGCGGGCTGAACCCGGCCATGGCACGCATCCTGGTGGCGGACGACGAGCAGGGGCTGCGCGAGTTCATCGCCGAGGCCCTGGAAGACGACGGGCACTCGGTGGCCTCGGCCGCCGACGGCGAAGAGGCGGCGCGGCGGTTGGCCCGCGAGAGCTTCGATCTGCTGATCACCGATCTCCGGATGCCGCGAATGGACGGGCTGGAGCTGCTGCGGCGGGCCCGCGCCGAGCAACCGGAGATGGAGGTCATCCTGCTCACGGCGCACGGATCGGTGGAATCGGCCGTGGAAGCGATGAAGCTCGGCGCGTTCGACTATCTGGAAAAGCCGATCAGCAGTCCGCGCGAACTGCGACTGCTGGCGTCGCGGGCCCTGGAGCGGCGCACGCTGCTCGCGGCGCGCGATCGCGCGGCGCGCGAGGCGCCGCCGCTGCCGCCGCTCACGTACGGCGACCCGGCGATGGCGGCGGTGGTGGACGGGCTGCGCCGCGTGGCGCCCACCAACTCCACGGTGCTCCTGATCGGCGAGAGCGGCACGGGCAAGGAGGTGGCGGCCCGCACGCTGCACGCCTGGAGCGCCCGCGCCCACGGGCCGTTCGTGGCCGTGAACTGCGCCGCGCTTCCCGAGACGCTGCTCGAGAGCGAGCTGTTCGGGCACGAGAAGGGCGCGTTCACGGGCGCCACGGCGGCGCGGCGCGGACGCATCGAACTGGCCGACGGCGGCACGTTCTTTCTCGACGAGATTGGCGAGATGAAGCCCGAGGTCCAGGCCAAGCTGCTCCGCGTGCTGCAGGACCGCCGGTTCGAGCGCGTGGGCGGCACGCGCACCATCGAAGCCGACGTGCGGTGGGTGGCCGCCACGAATCGCGAGCCCGCCGACCTGCTGGCGTCGGGCGGACTGCGCGAGGATCTCTATCACCGGTTGGCCGTGTTCCCCATCCGTCTGCCGCCGCTGCGCGAGCGGCGCGGGGACATCCTGCCTCTGGCCGAGAACCTGCTGCTGCGCATCGGGGCCGATGTCGGACGGTCGCATCTGACCCTCGACGACGACGCCAAGCGCCGCATCCAGGAGGCGGCGTGGCCGGGCAACGTGCGGGAGCTGGCCAATGCGCTCGAGCGCGCGGCCATTCTCGCCACCGGGCATCGCATCCGGGCCGCCGATATCCAGCCGGCGGGCGACGGCGCGCTGCGCAACGGCCTCCGCCCCAAGCTCGAGGCCCCACACACGCTCGCCGATCTGGAGCGCAACGCGATCGAGGAGGTGCTCACCGCCACCGGCGGCAACCGCCGCGAGGCCGCCGACCGGCTGGGCATCGGACTGCGCACCCTGTACGACAAGCTCAAGCGGTACCGGATCGGCGACGGGTACGGCGACGACTAGCGCTGCGGGGTTCGGCGGTGCGATCCTGCATGGTCATGACAACGATCATTGAACTGTTCCCGGGTGTGCCGCCCGCCCTCGAAGCTGCCGTCCGGCTGAGCATGGCCGCGCTGGTGGGGCTGGCCGTGGGCACGGAGCGGGAGTGGTCGGGACACGCGTCGGGACCGCAAGCGCGCTTCGCGGGGGTGCGCACCTTTCTGCTCCTGGGCATCCTCGGCGGCGCGGCGGGGCTGCTGCTCTGGTGGGGCTACGTTGCTGCCACCGCCGTGCTGCTGGCCGGCGGCGTGGTGTTTGTGGCCATTGCCTACGCCATGGCGGTGCGCCGGCCCGGCATGGACCTGGATGGCACCACCGAGGCGGCGGCGCTCGTGGTCCTCGCGCTGGGCGCCCTGGCGGGAATCGGACAGATGGCGCTGGCTGCGGGCGCCGTGGCCGTGGTGGTTCTGGCGCTGGGCGAGAAGGAGCGGCTGCACTGGCTGGTGCGGAAGATCGGCGAGGGCGAGATGCGCGCCGCGCTGCAGTTCGCGGTGCTGGCGCTGGTGGTGCTGCCACTGTTGCCCGAAGGTCCGTTCGGACCGCTGGGTGGCATCCGGCCGCGCATGCTGTGGACGATCGTGCTCCTGTTCTCCGGGCTCAACTTCGCGGGGCACGTGGCCCGCCACGCCGTGGGCGCGGAGCGCGGGTATGGCGTCACGGGAATAATCGGCGGCCTCGTCTCGTCCACGGCCGTCACGTTCCAGTTCTCGCGGCTGAGCCGGAACGGCGCGGAATTGAGCGGCCCGCTGGCGCTCGGCGTCATCGGGGCGTGCACCGTGCTCGTGGCGCGGGTATTCACCACGTCGGCGATCCTCAATGTGGGTGTGGCGCGGGCGCTGGTTCCGATGCTGCTCCCGTCGGCCATCGTGGGGGCAGGGCTGGTGGCCATCTTGCTGCGGCGTCCCTCGCCGGCCGCGTCGAGCGAGGTGAAGCCGGAACGGCAGAGTCCGCTGCGTCTCTGGTCGGCCATCCAACTGGCGCTGGTGTTCCAACTGGCGATGATGGCGCTGTCGGTGGCCAGCGAGCTGTGGGGCTCCGTGGGCGTGCTCGGCTCGGCGGCGGTACTCGGTCTCACCGACGTGGACGCGCTGACCGTGTCGATGTGCCGGTCGGTGGCCGACGGCGCCAGCAGCGGGCTGGCGGCGCAAGGCATCGTGGTGGGAGTGCTCTCGAATACGTTGCTCAAGCTTGGCGTGGCGCTGGGGCTCGGATCGCCCAGGTTCCGGCGCGCCGTGGCGCCCGGGTTTCTCGCGCTGGCGGCGGCAGCCGTGCTGGGGCTCTGGCTCGGCGGGCGCGTCTAGCCGGTCCGTTGGGTTCCCGTACGGATCTGTGGGCAAAGCGGGCGGGCACGTACGCGCTTCGCCCGACCCGAGGCGAGGGTTTTCCCGATAGGGCGGCTCTCCCCGAACGCCGATTCTTCGCGAGTCTGCACGAGGAGTTGGAGCGGTGGAATTTGCGGGGCGGGTCAGCAATCCGGCGATCGCCGACGGGGGAGCCGGGGGGCACGCCGCCGGCGTTCCGCGGTGGGAATGGCGGGCGTTCGAGCGTACGTTCGTTGCCCCGCCGGGCGGCGGCGAGGTAACCGAGGCGCCGGACGTTGCGGAGCGCGAGGAAACGCATGTGCTCTCGCTGCTGTCGCCGCACAACGTGAAGATCTGCGACGGCCGGCTCCACATCGAGCGGCTGGAGCGGGCCGGCGCGGGCGACCTCGAGTTCTGGCGGCCGGATATCACGGCAGAATTCCCCCTGGCCGCCGACGCGCTGTCGGCGGCGTTCGACGCCTGGGCCCTCCCGGCGCCGGCTCCCGGCACGCCCCCGCACTCGCTGGCCGACCTGCTCCGCAACGTGGTCGTGCCGCACCGCGACCTCCGCATCGTCACGCTCACCAAGCGCCGCCGGCCGATGACCGTGGCGGGGTGTCGCGGCGAGCGCGCGCAGATCACGATGGGTACGCACCGCTGGAACACGGTGTCCTTCGCGGACGCCGATCCGATGCGAGTGCTGGGGGCGCTCGAACAGCTCAAGCTCGATCCGACCGCGAATGAGAATTGCCCGCGGGCGCTGAAGCGCATTCTCGGGCTGCACGATCACTCGTCCTCCCCGTCCATGGAGAGCGCGTGGTAGGCCGCACACGCAGGGCGCTCAACCCCGCATGGATGATCGACGACCACAATGCATGGCCAGTCCTGGGGGTGGCGCCATTCGTTCCTGGCGGCAAGTTCAACATCTTCCAGATGCGGTTCATACCGGCACGCTGAGGATCCCGTGGCGATCGAGATCGAACGGAAGTTCCTGGTCAAGCACGACATGTGGCGCCCGGATGCGGCGGCGGGCAAGCGGTTCCGCCAGGGGTACCTGTCCACCGAGGCGGCGCACGTGGTGCGCGTGCGCGCCGTGGGCGATCAGGGCTTTCTGACGATCAAGGGCGCGACGGTGGGAATCGAGCGGCTGGAGTTCGAATATCCGATCCCCGTGGCCGACGCCGACGTGATGCTCGACCGGCTGTGTCCGGCGCCGCTGATCGAGAAGGTGCGGCACCGCGTGGCCTTCGACGGGCGGGTATGGGAGGTGGATGTGTTCGAGGGGGAGAATGCGGGACTCGTCCTCGCCGAGGTGGAACTGCCGGCGGCCAACGCGGTGGTGAAGCTTCCGCCGTGGGTGGGGTTGGAGGTGTCGGACGACCCGCGGTACTTCAATTCCAACCTCGCGCGACTCCCGTACACGCGTTGGCCCGACGCCCACTGAGGCGCGCGGCCGCTACCGGGCGCGGCCCCGCCAGGCGCCGATCCCGACCATCGCCGTGTCCACGGCGCCGAACGCGAGCAGCACGTCGCCCAGATAACGGTGCCAGCCGCCGGCCACGACGAGCAGGGCGCCGGCGATCAACAGGGCCGCCGACGCCACGGCGCCGGTGAGGCGCTCGATGCCGCGGCTGGCGCGGCGTTCGGTGCTCTCGAGCGCAGGAATGCGCACCTGGCCCAACTCGCCCTCGGAGAGCCGGTGCAGGGTGCGCCGCATATCCGCGGGCGCGCTGCCCAGGAGCTTCTCGATCTCCCGCTGTGCGCGGCGCGCGTCGTCCAGAAGCCGCGACGGCGTGAACCGTCGCATCGCCACGCGCTGCATCTCGTCCTGGAACGCCGCGGCCACGCTGAGCGCGGGGTCGAGGTCGCGCATGACCGCTTCGGCGAGCAGGAAGGCGCGGGTGAGCAGCAGGACGGCGCCCGGATTGCGGATGCGATGGCTCGTGCCCACCCGCAGCAACGATTGCAGGGCGTCGCCCACCGAGATCTCGGCGATGTCCTGCTCGTGGATGCGGCGGAGCAGGGCACTGAGGTCGGCTTCGAGGGCGGGACGGTCCACATCGGCGCCCACGAGGCCCAACTCCAGATACGCGTCGGCGGTGTCGCGCACGTCGCCGCGCACCACCGCGTCGAGCAGCGACGTGAGGCTGTCGCGCATGGCCGCGTCGAGTTCGCCCACCATGCCGAAATCGTGCAGGCACAGGCGGCCGTCGGCGAGCACGGCGATGTTGCCGGGGTGCGGGTCGGCCTGGAACAGCCCGTTCTCGAAGATCTGGTGCAGCAGCAGGGTGGCGATGCCGCGGGCCAGGCGGGGGCGCTCGTCGGGATGGCTCACGGCGTACCGATCCACGCGCACGCCGCTGAAATACTCCATCGCGATCACGGCCGGGCCGCAGTACTCGGGCACGATGTCCGGGGTCCATACGCCGTCCACGTCGCGCAGGGCCTCGCGGAACCGGCGGATGGTGCGCGCCTCGAGGCGGAAGTCCATCTCGCGCTGCAGGGCGTATCGGAATTCCTGAATCATCCCCACGAGGTCGAACGTCTGCAGGCGGGGCACATACCGCTCGGCCAGCGCCGCGAGGTACGCGAGAATGGCGGTGTCCTCGGCCACGCGCGACTCGAGGCCCGCGCGTCGCACCTTGAGCACGATCTGGCGACCGTCGGGGAGGGTGGCCCGGTGCACCTGCGCGATGGTGGCGGCGGCGATCGGGCGCTCGTCCACCGACGCGAAGTGGTCGCGCAGCGTGCCTCCCAGATCGTGCTCGATGGTGGCCACGACGTCGGCGAACGGCATCGGCGGCAGCCGGTCGTGCAGGCGTTCGAGTTCGCGCGTGTACTCGTCGGGCAGGATGTCGCGGCGCACCGCCAGCACCTGGCCGAACTTGAGGAACACCACGCCCAGTTCCTCGAGGGCCGCACGCACCTCGGTGGGCTCGGGCCAGTGGCGGCGTCCGCGGAGGGCGCCCAGAATGCCGTGACGGCGCAGCACGCGCAGGATGCCGAACATTCGCGGCGTCCGGCGCGCCACGGCGCCGGGCCCGAACGCGAGCAGGTGCCGCGGCGGCGCCCCCGCGGTGCCGGCGGCACCTGACGGGACGGACGGGGTACTGGGCACGGTGGACGTCGGCATCCGGAGCTCCCGGGATGACGGATCGCGCGCCGTCCGGGTCTCGGGTTCCGGGGGGCGGCGTGGCCGACAAGGGCCAATGCCGCATCCTACGCGACCCGCGATCGCCGGTCTGTCGGGCCCCCGCCGCAGCGCGGCGAGCGGTTTTCCCGTATTGTGGTGAGTGTTTTCCCCATGGCAGGGCGATCGGAGCCGAGGCCGGCATCCGGTCGGCAGGTGACGCACCCCGTCTCACACCTTGGAGATCGTCCCATGCATTTCCGTATCCTCGGCATCGCAGCATCCGTCGCGCTGGTCGCGGGCTGGACCGGCCCGTCGGCCCCGCGCCCGCAGGCGGTCAAGTACGTGGCCCAGATGACCGGCGCCGCGGAGACGCCGGCCAACACCACCACCGGCACCGGCACGGCCCACTTCACGCTGGTGGGCATGCGCCTGCGCTACGCGATCACCGTCAAGGGCCTCACGGGCGCGGCGACGATGGCGCACATCCACGTGGGCAAGGTGGGCGTGGGCGGGCCGCCGGTGTACTCGTTCACGATCAAGCACGTGGCGTCCGGCGGGCTGGCGTCCGGGTTCATCGATCTCGCCAAGGAAGTGAGCAAGGGAGTCTCCGGCGATTCGTTGATGGCGCTGATCAACGGCGGCGACGCGTACGTGAACGTCCATACGGCGGCGAACAAGGGCGGGGAGATCCGCGGACAGATCGAGAAACAGTAACGTGGTGCGCCGGTGGGTCGATGCGCGGGGTCCGGCGCATCGACCCACCGATCCACCGGTTCACCCTCTGCATTCCACACTCGTGCGCGTTCCGACCATTCTCTTGCTGGCGGCCATGACGATGACCGCCGGCTGCAGTGCCACGGCGCCGCTGAGCGACGGCGGTGGAGGCGGCGGTGGCGGTGGGGGCGGCGTGGTCACCGACGTGCAGATCAAGGACTTCGTGTTCACGCCCTTCACGGTCACCGTGCGGGTGGGTGGCACGGTGCGGTGGACGAACCAGGGCGCGGTGCCGCACACGACCACCAGCGACGACGGCATCTGGGACAGCGGAACGCTCTCGCCGCCGGCCGCCGGGTCCACCAAGGGCGGGGCGTTCCAGCACACCTTCGACCAGCCGGGCACGTACCGCTATCACTGCACCCTCCATCCACCGGCGCGGTATCCCGGATTCGTGGGCACGGTGGTCGTCACGCAGTAGGCGCGCGCGCTACTCCGGCCGGCGGTGTTCCCCGCCGGCCGCGGCGTGGAGGACGTCCCGCACCTTGGCCAGGAATTCGTGGTGCGTGAACGGCTTCTGGAGAAACGCGGCCCGTCCGGTGTCCACGCCGTGCTGGACCACCGCTTCGTCGGTGTAGCCGGACAGGAAGAGCACCGCCGCCTCCGGGTGCAGCTCGGCCACGTGGCGGGCCAGGTCGGGCCCGTGCATGCCGGCCATCACGACGTCGGTCACGAGCAGATGGATGGGCAACGCGTGGCCCCGCGCGAGTTCGGTGGCTTCCTCGCCGCTCGCCGCGGCGAGCACGGTGTAGCCGCTGGCGGTGAGCACGCGCACCAGGAGGTTGCGAATGCCGGGCTCGTCCTCGGCCACGAGCAACGTCTCGGTGCCGGTGTGGGCGCGGCCGCCCGACGGCTCGGCGGCCCGCGCGCGGGGGGCTTCGGCCACGCGCGGCAGGTAGATCTTGAACGTGGTGCCGACGCCCACCTCGCTGTACACCCAGATGTACCCGCCCATCTGCTTCACGATGCCGTACACGGTCGCCAGGCCGAGCCCCGTGCCCTTGTCCTTGTCCTTGGTGGTGAAGAAGGGCTCGAAGATGTGCGCGCGCACGGCGGCGTCCATGCCCACGCCGGTGTCGCTCACGGCGATCACCAGGTAGGCCCCCGGGGGCATGGTCACGCTGTGCTCGGTCTGGTCCTCGGTGAGTTCCACGGCCTGGGTTTCGATCGTGAGCGCGCCGCCGTCGGGCATCGCGTCGCGCGCGTTCACGGCGAGGTTCATGAGCACCTGTTCGAGCTGTCCCGCGTCGGCGAGCACCGTGTCGTGGCCGGCGGCCGGGATGACGTTGAGGCGTACGTCCTCGCCGATCAGCCGTCGCAGGAGGCTCTCGGTGCCGCGGACGAGCGTGTTCGCGCTCAACGGCCGCACCGACAGCATCTGGCGCCGGCTGAAGGCGAGCAGTTGCCGGGTGAGATCGGCCCCGCGCTGCGCGCTGCGATACACGTCTTCCAGCTCGGCGTGCTCCGGTCCCGCCGGGGGGCTGCGGTCGAGCAGGAGTTCCGTGGTGGCGAGGATCACCGTGAGGAGGTTGTTGAAGTCGTGCGCGATGCCGCCGGCGAGCCGGCCGATGGCTTCCATCTTCTGGGCTTGGCGGAACTGCTCCTCCAGGCGCACGCGCTCGGTCACGTTCTCGACGATCGCTTCCACGTAGGCGTTGGGGTGGCGCGCGTCGGAGACGACGCGGGCCGTGAACCGCGCCGTGATCGGTCGTCCGTCCTGGCGCATCCACTGGAGCGCTTCGCGCCGGCAGTGCCCGGCGCGCTGCAGCTCGGCAAAGATCTCGCCGCGATCGTCGGGATTGGCGTACAGCTCGGCCACGTGTCGTCCCACGATCTCGCGCTCCGAGGGGTAGCCGAGCATCGACGCCAGCGCCGGATTGGCATCGACGATGCGTCCCTCGACCGACGACAGCGCGATGCCGAACGGGGCCTCGCGGAACAGCGAGCGATACCGCTCCTCCGAGCGCCGGAGCGCTTCGGCGGCGACGTTGCGTTCGGTGACGTCGGTGACCACGGTGAGCGCCGCGTGCCGGCCGTTGAAGTTGATCATGTGGGAGACCACCTCGACGTCGATCGGCGTGCCGTCGTGCTTGAGGTGGCGCCAGATGCCTCGCGCCTGCGGGCGATCGTTCAGGGTGTGGACGTCGGCCTCCATGCGCGGAATGTCCTCGGCGGATCGGATGTCCCGCAGCGTCATCGTGAGAAATGCTTCACGGGAATATCCGTAGTGCCGAACGGCGGCGCCGTTCACCTCCAGGAAGCGCAGGGTCTCGACGTCGAACACATAGACCGGGAGCGGCACCGATTCGAACAGCCGGCGGTACTGCTCCTCCGATGCCGTCCGCGCGCCAAGCGCGTCATCCACGCGGGCCACCATCGCGTCGAACGCGTGGCCGAGGCGGACCAGCTCGTCGCCGCCGGCGGGATGCGGGGAGCGGGACGGCGTTCCGCCGGCGGCCGTCGATTCCACGGTGGCGGTGAGCCGCGAGAGGCGCGCCGTGAGCGCCCGGCTCAGGGCCCACGCCCCCGCCAGCCCCAGGAGCAGCACGAGCGCGTCCATGAGCAGGAGTCGCGACACGTCGTCCCGCACGGGGGCCATGATCGAGTCGTACGGGAACTCCACGACGACGGTCCACGGCGTGCCGGCCACGCGCCGCGGCATGGCGAGCACGCGCCCGATGCGCGGACGCTGGTACGTGACCACGCCGCGAGTCCGCGACAGGTTGACCGGCGGCGCGGCGGTGGCCGTCTGGAGGTCGCTCCACACGCTGTCGGTGGCATTGCCGACGAGGATGCGCCCGCCGGCGCCGATGAGCAGGCTGGCCGCGCGGCGCGCGTCGGGCGACGAGGAGATCATGCGCCAGTGCACCACGTACCCGGCCACGCGACGCTGCAGGCGCACGCGCGACACCACGGCGAAGACCACCGAATCGCCGATCACATGGAAACGCCCCACGGCGCCCGCGGGGGAGATCGCGGCGCGGCGGAGCAGCGGGGCTTCATCCTGGGGCGCGCGGGCACGACGGTCCGGCTCGGTGCTCAACAGCACGTGGCCGGCGGTATCCCAGAGTTGCACGGTGACCGTCTGCGGGCCGGATTCCGCGCGAAACAGCGCGCCGAGCGCCGCCTCCCGCAGGCGCGTGGCGGGGTGTTCCAGATACGCCCGGACGGCGCTGGCGCGGGCGGCGGCAGCGGTGGATTGGAGCAGCTGCCCGCTCGTGCGATCGAACGCGAGGCTCAGCTCCTCTGCCACCTGGCCCAGCCGAGTCTCGGTGATCAATTCTTCGGCGCGCGTGTGATTGCGGTAGTCGCCCCAGGTGTTCACCCCGATGACGACGACGAGCAACGCGCCGATGAGCAGCGGCAACTTCACGCCAAGGGAGAGCCCTGGCGCTGCCGCAGTGGCTACCGGCTTCACCGGCTACCGCATCCCGGTATTCCAGCCCGTGAATGCCCACACGTCCGCCAGCTGCGCGATCCGCTTGTCGGTGGGCATGTACCCATGGCTGGTCTTGGTTTCCACGCGGATCAGGATCGGCCGGTCGCACCCCTGGGCGGCCTGCATCGCCGCCGTGAACTTGAACGAGTGCCCGGGCACCACGCGGTCGTCGTGGTCGGCCGTGGTCACGATCGTGGCCGGGTAACAGGTGCCCGCCCTGGCGTTGTGCACGGGCGAATATTTGATCAGATACTTGAACTGTTCGGGGTTGTCGGACGACCCGTATTCGGGCACCCAGCCGATGCCGGCGCTGAATTTCTGATACCGCAGCATGTCCATGACGCCGGCGCCGGGATACGCCGCCGCGAGCAGCTCGGGGTGCTGCTCCTCCGTGGCGCCCACGAGCAAGCCGCCATTCGAATAGCCGTGGATGGCCAGGTGCTTGGGCGACGTGTACTTCTGCTTGATCAGGTACTCGGCGGCGGCCGCGAAATCGTCGAACACGTTCTGCTTCTTGTCCAGCCGGCCGGCATGATGCCATGCCTCGCCGTATTCGCTGCCGCCGCGGATGTTGGCCACGGCATAGATGCCGCCATGCTCCAGCCACATCGCGACCGTGGGACTGTAGCTGGGCAGCGTGGCGATGTCGAACCCGCCGTACGCGTAGAGAATGGTGGGGTGCGAGCCGTCGAGCGTCACGCCCTTCCTGGCGGTGATGAACATCGGCACGCGCGTGCCGTCCTTGGACCGATAGAACACCTGCCGGGTCTCGTACGGCGCGGCGTCGAACGGGGGCTTGGGCCGCGGCGGGCCGAACACGGTCGTCCGCCGGGACGCGAAGTCGTAGTGGTAGACGATCGTGGGCGCGAGGTACGACGCGAAGCTGTAGAACAGCTCCGGGGTGCCGGCGCGCCCGCTCAAGCCCTCCACGGCGCCGATGCCCGGGAGCTTCACGGTGTCCAGCAGCTTGCCGGCGGCGTCGTACATCCGCACGTGGCTCTGCACGTCCTCCAGCGTCTGCACCACCACGCGATCGCCGGCCACGAGCGCGGCCTCGATGTTGTTCTTCGTCTCGGGCACCACGGTGCGCCAGTGCGCCGTGTCGGGCAGCACGACGGCGATGATCCGCCGATTGGGCGCATGGTTGGTGGTCTGGATGAACACGGTGCGTCCGAGGTTGCCGATCACCGCGTACTCGGCGTCGTTGGACGTGTTCACGGGTTCGATCGCGGCGCCGATGTTCGGGTGCATCGGATCGGCGAGGTCGGCGTAGTAGAGCAGGTTCTCGGGATTCGTCCCGTGGTGGAGCGTGATGAACAGATACCGGCCGTCGTCGGTCACCGACGCGCCCACGTACCAGGTGGGCCGGTCGGGGCGCTCGTAGATCATGCGGTCCTGCGAGTCGGGCGTGCCCACCACGTGATAGTAGATCTTGCCGTTCACCGCGGCGGCGGTGAGCACCTGATCCTTGGGTGGGGCGGGGAACCGCGTGTAGAAGAATCCCTTGCCGTCCCGCGTCCACGCGATGCCGGAATACTTCACCCAGTGCACGGTGTCGGCGGTGGCGCGGCCGGTGGCCAGATCGCGAACATGCAACTCCTCCCAGTCCGATCCGCCCACCGACAGCCCGAAGGCGAGGTACTTGCCGTCCGGGGACGGCGACGACGAGGCCAGGTCCACCGATCCGTCGGCCGAGAGGGTGTTGGGATCGATGAGCACGGTGGGCGCGGTGGCCAGCCCGGCCTGCTCGTAGAGCACCGACTGATTCTGCAGGCCGGTGTTCATGCGGTAGAACAGCCGGCCCGCGACGCGGCTCGGCACGCCCACGCTCGGCGTGTTCCAGAGCTCGGTGAGCCGTTGCCTGAACACCTCGCGGAGCGGGATCTTGTCCAGATACGCGAATGTCACCGCGTTCTGCGCCTCCACCCATCTCGCCACTTCGGGCGAGTTCTGGTCTTCGAGCCAGCGATAGGGATCGGGCACCTTGGTGCCGAAGTAGTCGTCCACCACCGTGTCCTTGCGCGTGACGGGATAGCGGGGCGCCTGCTGGGCGGCCGCGGCCGCGGAGGTCAGGCAGAGCGCGAGGAGTGAAACGGCGAGCGTGAGCTGGCGATGGACCGTAAGCGACATCCTTAGACTCCCGTGGGTTGGGGTTCCTACCATAAAGTCGTGACCCCGAACGCGCGGCGCCAGTCACCCCGCCGGTCCGGGGGCATGTGGCCCGGTCGCGACTGGGCTAGAATTGCTGCATGCTGGCGCGCGTTCGCTCGTGGCCCCGGCGGCCCGAACTGCTCATCCTCACCGCACTCTCGGCGTTCACGCGCTTCTGGGGGCTGTTCCAGCCGCACGCCGTGGTGTTCGACGAAGTGCACTACGAGAAGTTCACCGCCGAGTACCTGGCGCGCGTGTTCTACCTGGACGTGCACCCGCCGCTCGCCAATCAGATCTTCGCGCTCACGGCCCGGCTGTTCGGCATCCCGTACCTGAGCCTCGGGCGTCCCGAACCGGAGCCGCTGCTGCGGATCGTGCCGGCGCTGGCCGGCACCCTCATCATCCCGGTGTTCTACCTCTTCCTGCGGCGCCTCGGCGCGCCGCGCCGCCTGGCCACGCTCGGCGGCGCCCTGCTTCTGCTCG
Source organism: Gemmatimonadaceae bacterium (assembly GCA_035533755.1). Lineage (NCBI taxonomy): Bacteria > Pseudomonadati > Gemmatimonadota > Gemmatimonadia > Gemmatimonadales > Gemmatimonadaceae > Gemmatimonadaceae bacterium. The sequence goes on along the minus strand of DATLTC010000067.1, from coordinate 75,355 downwards.
ACAACGCGCTGCTCGCGGAATCGCGGGTGATCGTGCCCGACAGCATGCTCGTGCTGTTCGCGCTCACGGCGCTCACGGTATACCTCGCGGCGCGGCGCCGCACCGGCGCCGCGCGGTGGCTGGTGCTGGCCGCCGCGGCGCTGTGCGCCGGACTCGCCGTGAGCATCAAGTGGACGGGCCTCTCAGCGCTGGGATTGATCGCGCTGGCGTGGGGCGTGGAAGGCATCCGGCGCCGCACGCCATGGCGGCGGCTGGCCGCCGAGGGCGCGATGCTCCTGGTCATTCCGGTGGCGGTCTACCTGTCGGTATTCGCCGTCCACTTTGCGCGCATGACGCGCGGCGGCCCGGGCGACATGTGGATGTCGGCGGCATTCCGCGCCACGCTCCAGGGAGACGCGAAGTACACGCCGGGCGCGCACATGGCGTTCCTGGACAAGTTCTTCGAGGTCAATCGCGCCATGCGGCGGTCCGATGCGGCCCTCGTGGGCACCGCCAACGTCGGCGCGTCGCCCTGGTACAGCTGGCCGGTGATCAAGCACGCGATGACGTTCTGGGCGGGCGCGCCACAGCCCGATGGGCGGCGGGCCACGATCTTCCTGGCCGGGAATCCGGTCGTGTGGTACGGCATTCTCGTCGGCTTCGGGGTGATCGGGGTGGCCTGGCTGCGACGGCGCGACCGGTTTGCCGCCTGGCGCGCGCCGCTGGCGCTCACCGCCGTGGCCTACGTGGCCAACTTCCTGCCGTTCGCGCTCATCCAGCGCGTGATGTACCAGTACTCGTATTTCATGGCGTTCGTGTACAGCCTGGCGTTCGCCGTGCTCGGTGTGGGCATCGTGGCCGGCTGGGCCGCGGACGGCGACGACTCCCGGCCATGGGCGTTCCCGTCGCGGCGGTCGGCGGCGCTGTACTGGGGCCTGATCGCGCTGGCGGCGGTCAGCTTCCTCTACTACGCCCCCATCACGTATGGCTGGCCGCTCACGCCGCAGGCGTTCCAGATGCGGTTCTGGCTCGTACAGCGGCACTTCTAGATGGACGAGACGCCGATGACGCCACGCGACCGCCCGCTCACCAAGCAGGTGTTTCTCGAGGCGCTCGCGTGCGAGCGGCGCGGCTGGCTACTGCACAATCCCGACCAACCCGCCGGCTCGCGCAGCTTCGCCCAGCAGTTCCGGTTCACGCAGGGCAATGCGATCGGCGACCTCGCCCGCCAGATGTATGCGCCGGGCCTCGACCTGCGCGGCCCCTCCACCGCCGAATGGCTGGCGCAGGGCCGCACTGTGGTCGCCGATCCGGCCACGTCCACGGCGTTCGAGGTGCCGCTGGTGGCCCAGCACGCCATCGCGCGTCCCGACATCCTGGTGCGCGAGCCCGGCGGCTGGCACGTGATCGAGGTGAAATCGGCCAAGCAGGTGAAGGCCGAAGATGTGGACGACCTCGCCTACACCGTGGCGGTGGTGTGCGGCGCCGGCCTGGCCGTGGTGCGAGCCTCGCTCGCGCTGGTCAATCCCGACTGGCGGGTGGACAACGACCTGCCGGCGCTGCTCGCCCACGACGTTACCGACGCCGCGCTGGCGCGGGCGACCGAGTTCGCGCCGCTGTTCGAGCCGGTGCATCGGGCCGTGTCGGCGCCCACGGCGCCGCTCGCCGTGCTCAAGTCGGTGTGCAAGAACTGTGAGTTCCTGCGGTCGCCCTGCCATCTGGACGGACCCAGCGACCCGGTGTTCGAGCTGCCGCGCATCCTCGGCAGGAAGGCCGACGCCCTCATCGCCGGCGGCATCGCGCGCATCGCCCACGTGCCCGAAGGGGAGAAGCTCACGCCCATCCAGCAGCTGCATCGGCGCGCCGTGATCGCCGGCGGATTGGTCACCGAGGCTGCCGGGCTGGCGCAGCTTGCCCAGGTGCGCGCGCCCACGGGCTATCTGGATTTCGAGACCCTGTCGCTGGCCCTGCCGCCCTTTCCCGGCATGGCGCCGTACGACGTGATTCCCATCCAGTACTCGCTCCACCGGCGCATGCGCCAGGGCGACGCCGAGCATCGCGAGCTGCTGCTCGACCCGCGCGCGCCGGATATCGAGGAGTTCGCGCGGCACCTGCTCCAGAGCCTCGACGGCCTGGAATCGATCGTGGTCTACTCGTCGTTCGAGCGCCATCGCCTGCTCTGGCTGTCGGCGCGGCTTCCGGCCATGACGCGCGCGCTCGACCGGGTTGCGGATCGTCTGGTGGACCTGTTGCCCATCGTCCAGGCGTCGGTGGCGCACCCCGAATTCCACGGCAGCCTGTCCATCAAGCGGGTGCTCCCGGTGCTGGTGCCCGAACTGCGCTACGACGACCTCGCCATCGGCAACGGCGACGACGCCACGGGCATCAGCGGGCTGCGGGCCATGGGGCGGATCGACGACGCGGAATGGGCGCTGCATCGCCGCCACCTGCTGGAGTACTGCAAGGTGGACACGCTGGCCATGGTGCGGCTGCACGACGCGCTGGCCGGCCTCGCGGGCTGACCCCAAGGGGGGCGGCGTCGGCCGGGCCACGTCCTGCGGCGGGCACGGAACGCCGGCTGGTCCCGCGTGTAAATTCTGGGTCCGGCTGCAGCGCCGGACGGCACGATCCCCCCCAAGGGCGCGCCACAACCGGTCCCCCATGTCCGTCCAGATCCCCCCTCAGTCCGCGAGCGGAGCCGAGGGCCGTTCGGCGCGGTCGCGCGCGATCCTCGCGCTGCTCCTGGCCTCCGTCGTCGTCGGCGCCTGCAGCAAACGGTCGGCGACTTCCACGGCGCCCACGACCGGCCCCGTGGCCTCGATCACCATGGTGCCCTCAGTTGTGCCGATGATCGTGGGCGACACGATCCGATTTTCCACCAACGCCTACGACTCCAAAGGCAACGTCATCTACACGACCGTTTCGCTGACGTGGAAGAGCACGGATTCCACCGTCGCCACGGTGAGCGACTCGGGCCTCGTCACGGCCAAGGACACGGGCTCGACCACCATCACCGCCACGAGCGGCGCGATTTCCGGAACCGCGACGGTCACGGTGAAGCTCCCGCTCACCACCGCGATGGCGTCGGTGAGCGCGGTCAGCGCTGGGTTCAGCCATAGCTGCGGGCTGGTGGCCGGCGGCGTGGCGTACTGCTGGGGCAGCAACGCCTCCGGACAGCTCGGCGTGGACAGCACGACGCAGTCGGTGTTTCCGCAGCGGGTGTCGGGCGGGTTCACCTTCGCCTCGCTCGCCCTGGGCTATTCGCACAGCTGCGGCCTCACCGCCGCGGGCGCGGCCTACTGCTGGGGCGACAACGAATCCGGCGAGCTGGGCAATGCCACGTCGGGAACGACCAGTTCCACGCCGGTGCCCGTGGCCGGCGGCCTCGCCTTCGCCGTGCTGAGCGCGGGTTATTCGCACACCTGCGGCGTCACCACGGCCGGCGCCGCGTACTGCTGGGGAGCCAACGAGAGCGGCGAACTGGGCAACGGCGCGGTGGGGCAGGATAGCCCGACGCCCGTGCTCGTGTCCGGCGGCCTCACGTTCGCGTCGATCAGCGCGGGCGGGGTGGCCACGTGTGGCATCACCACGAGCGGCGCCGCGTACTGCTGGGGATCCAACGCGTACGGCGCGCTCGGTGACGGCACGACCACCGATCGCGCGACGCCCGTGGCCGTGGTAGGCGGGCTCGACCTCGCGGCGATCAGCGCCGGCGTGTCTCACGCCTGCGGAGTTACCACGAGCGGCGCCGCGTACTGCTGGGGCGACGCCGCCAACGGGCAGCTCGGCAACGGGGTGACGTCGCTGAGCAGTTCGGTGCCGGTGGCCGTGGCCGGAGGGCACACCTTTGCCCAGATCACCACGGGCGAGATCCACACGTGCGCGCTCACTCCCGCCGGCATCGCCTACTGTTGGGGCGACGGCGGCTTCGGCGATCTGGGCGCGGGATCCACGGCCGGCAGCAATACCCCGGTGCCGGTGAGCGGTGGGCTGACGTTCACCTCGGTGAGCGCCGGCCTCTCGTTCCACACGTGCGGTCGCACGCCGAGCGGCAACGCATACTGCTGGGGCTACAACGACAGCGGCGAGTTGGGCGATGCCATTCCCGGCGGCTACAGCGTGACGCCGCAAGAAGTGGTGGTGCCCACGCAATAGCCGGGGTGGGGTAGCCGAGGTGGCGAGGGGCGGTCCTGCGGGGCCGCCCCTCGCTTCGTGTTGCCCGGGCACGCCACACACGCCCGCGCGTCGTATATTCCCGAGGAGATGCTCACCCTCGCCGAAGCCACCGTCCAGACCGAAACGTTCTTCGCGGAACTGCGCCGCCGCGAATTCGCGCGTCTGGAGCGCCGGCAGCAGGCGTATCTCGACTATACGGGGAGCGGGCTCTATCCCGAGCGGCTGGTGCGCGCGCACTTCGAGCGGCTGCGCGACGGCGTGTTCGGCAATCCGCACTCCGCGCACGACCCATCGCTGGCGAGTACGGCCATCATCGAGGAGGCCCGGGCTTCGGTGCGGGCTTTCCTCGACGCCGATCCCGCAGACTACGCCGTGGTCTTCACGGCCAACGCCAGCGCGGCCATCAAGCTCGTGGCGGAGAGCTACCCGTTCACGAGCGCCGGCGCCTACGTCCTGTCGGCCGACAACCACAATGCCGTGAACGGCGTGCGCGAATTCGCGCGCCGCGCCGGCGCGCGGGTGACCTACCTGCCGCTGGACGAGGAGTTGCGGATGCCCGGCGTGGACCAGGCGCTCGACGCGGCGGCGCGCCTCGGCACCGGCCCCCGGCTGTTCGCCTATTCCGCGCAGTCCAACTTCTCGGGCGTCAAACACCCGCTGGATCTGGTGGAGCGCGCGCGCGGCCTTGGCTACGACGTGCTGCTCGATGCCGCGGCGTACGTGCCCGCCAATCGGTTGAGCCTGCGCGCCGTACCGGCGGACTTCGTGGCGGTGTCGTTCTACAAGGTCTTCGGCTACCCCACCGGCGTCGGCGCGCTGGTGGCGCGGCACGACGCGCTGGCCAGGTTGCGCCGTCCGTGGTTTGCCGGTGGGACGGTGGATTTTGTCTCGGTGCAGAACGACATGCACCAACTCCGCGCCGGTCCGGAGCGGTTCGAGGACGGCACACCCGACTTCCTGAGCGTGGCGGGGATCGCCCCCGGCCTCGCATTCATGCGCGAGATCGACATCGACCGCCTGTCGGCGCACGTGCGCGTGCTCACCAGTGAGATGCTGCACGGCCTGCAGAGCCTGGCCCACGGCAACGGCGCGCCCGTGGTGGTGATCTACGGTCCGCGGACCATGGACGCGCGAGGCGGCACCGTGGCGTTCAATCTGCTCGACGCGGCCGGCCGGCCCATCCCGTACGGTATCGTGGAGCGGCGGGCCCGCGAGGCCGGCGTCTCGGTGCGCGGCGGCTGCTTCTGCAATCCGGGCGCGGGCGAGTGGGCGTTCGGCTTCGCGGCAACCGACGCCGCGCGCTGCATGCGCGACACGGCCCAGGGGTTCACGCTGGAGCGATTCGCGCAGTGCATGGGCCCCGACGTCGCCGTGGGCGCGCTGCGTGCGTCGGTGGGCATGGCCAGCAACGCCGACGACGTGCGCCGGTGCGTGGCGGTGATGCAGGAGTTTGCGGAGTAGGGCGGACGCCCGCGGCATACGTCCCGCCGCCGGCCTACTCCCCCGCGATGTCCGCGAAGAATGTTGCCAGGTCGATCGCCAGCGCCGACTCGGCGCCCGGCGGCGCCCAGGTCAACCGCTCGCTCAGGACCTCGGGACGGTCGTCCCCCGGCCGCCAACGCTGCATCACCCGGCCGTCCACATCCACGATCCAGTATTCGTCCACGCCTTGCCGCTGATACAGCGCGCGCTTGCGTCCCTGGTCCAGCCGCGCCGTGGTCGGTGACAGGACCTCGATGGCCAGCAGCATGTGCCCCGCTTCACGCCAATCGCGCGGGCGGCGCCCGTCCACCAACGGCACCACGAACAGATCGGGCTCCACCACGGTGTCGCGCGCGAACTCGACGTCGGCGGGAGAAAGGATGACGTGGCCCACCGCCTGCGCGGCCACGTACGGCGCGAGGAGCAAGTGCAGGCGGCCCACCGCCTCCTGATGCGCCCACCGGGGCGCCGGCGTCACGAACAGCTCCCCGTCGATGACCTCGTAGCGCTGGCCGTCGTCGGGCAGCGCGTTGCGCATCTCCACGGTCCAGTGGCTCGTTGTGGCGGGCATGCCCATACTATGTTTCCCTCGGCGGCGAGAGTGCAAGTCCACATGCGGGAACGGTGCGCGCCCGCCCGCGTTCCCCGGCATCATTGGCACGCCCCATGAATCCTTCCGATTTCAGCGCCCATGCCAAGGCCGTCGCCGACTGGGTCGCCGAGTATCGCGCGCGCATCGCCGACCGTCCCGTGATGGCGCAGACGGCGCCGGGGGAGATCAGAGCCAAGCTCCCGCCGGCGCCGCCCGAGCAGGGCGAGCCGTTCGATGCCATGCTCCGCGACTTCGACGACATCATCATGCCCGGCATCTCGCACTGGCAGTCGCCGAGATTCTTCGGCTACTTCCCCAGCGCCGGCTCCCTGGCCGGCGTGCTCGGCGACTACCTGAGCAGCGGGCTCGCCGTGGTCGGGCTGTCGTGGCAGGCGAGCCCGGCCGTCACCGAACTCGAGGAAGTGGTCACCGACTGGATGCGCCAGATGGTGGGCCTCTCCGACGCCTGGAGCGGCGTCATCCAGGACACGGCGTCCACGAGCACCCTGGTGGCGCTGGTCTGCGCCCGCGAGCGCGCCACCGACTACTCGCTCGCGCACGGCGGCCTGCAGGGGCAACCGGCGCCGCTCGTGGTGTACGTGTCGGCCCACGCGCACAGCTCGGTGGACAAGGCGGCGCTGCTCGCCGGATTCGGGCGCGACAACGTGCGCATCGTGCCGCACGACGACGCCTACGCGATGCGCGCCGACGCGCTACGCGATCTGGTCGCCCAGGACCTCGCCGCCGGCCGGGTGCCGTGCGCCGTGGTGGCCACCACGGGCGCCACCGGGACCACGGCGCTGGACCCGGTGCGCGACATCGCCCGCGTGGCCCGTGCGCACGGCATGTGGCTGCACGTGGACGCCGCGATGGCGGGTTCGGCGATGATCGTGCCCGAGCTGCGCTGGATGTGGGACGGCGTCGAGGCCGCCGACTCGCTGGTGCTCAATCCGCACAAATGGCTGGGCGCGGTGTTCGACTGCTCGCTGTACTACGTGCGCGACCCCGAGCATCTGGTGCGCGTGATGTCCACCAACCCCAGCTATCTGCAGAGCGCCGCGGACGGCCGCGTGAAGAACTATCGCGATTGGGGCGTTCCGCTGGGCCGCCGGTTCCGCGCGCTCAAGCTCTGGTTCCTCATCCGCGACCAGGGGGTGCGCGGGCTGCAGGCGCGCATCCGGCGGGACATGGACAACGCGAAGTGGCTCGAAGCCCAGGTGCGCGCCGAGTCGCACTGGCGCGTGCTCGCCCCGGTGGTGCTCCAGACGGTGTGCGTGCGACACGAGCCTCCCGGACTCTCGGGCCAGGCGCTGGACCAGCACACGCTGGGCTGGGTGGACCGGATCAACCGGTCGGGCGAAGCGTACCTCACGCCGTCCATGCTCGACGGCCGGTGGATGGCCCGGGTGTCCATCGGCGCCGAGGCCACGGAGTACGAGCACGTGGCCGCGCTCTGGCACGTGATGCGCGAGGCCGTGGACGGCTGAGCGGCGCCGGGGCGCCCGGATGGCGTCCTCTGGCCCCAACGGCCGGTTGGGCCTACTGTAGAGGCGCGTCAGGATCACGAGTCTGCAGTGCCGAGCAGTCCACCCGAGGCCGGAGGGGGTCATGGCATCCATGAACCGACAGAAGGTGATCGTGGGCGGTGTGGTGGCTGGTATCGTGCTGATGGTGCTCGACTACGCCGTATGGACGTACGTCCTTGGCCCGTGGGCCGCCGGCACGGCGGGCGCCATGAGCGGGGTGCTGGCCGACGTCATGAACTCCAAGCGGGCCATGGTGGGCAGCCTCGGCACGGACCTTCTGTTCGGCATCAGCATCGTCTGGTGCTACGCGGCCATCCGCCCCCGGTACGGGGCCGGCGCCCAGACGGGGATGTGCGCGGCCGCGTTCGTCTGGTTCGTGTCCTCGCTGGCGTACGGCTCGTTCTATCTCGACCGGCTGATGTCCATCGAACTCGTCTGCGTCGCAGCCATCGCCGCGCTCATCGAGTTTCTCATTGCGGGCTACATCGGATGCCGCATGTATTCCGAAGACGGCGCCGCCGCCTAGCAGCGCCCCTTCCGGGGAACACACACGCGGGCCGGGCGGCGCACCTCGCTTCCCGGCCCGCGCTTCTTGGAGATGTGCTCGTGCGCAAGACCACACTCGTCATCCTCGCCCTCGCCGTGGCCGCGACCGCCTGCCGGTCCAAGGCTCCGGTCGACCGCCATGCGGCCCTCGGGCGCGTCAATCACTTCGTCGTCATCTACCTCGAGAATCGCAGCTTCGACAACCTGTACGGGCAGTTTCCCGGCGCGATCGGACTGGCCGACGCCACGTACGCGCCGCCGCAGGTGGACGCCCAGGGTCACGTGTACACCACGCTGCCGCAGGCGGCCAACTCGGGCCTCCCCGACACGCTGCCCAACGCGCCGTTCGCCATCGAGCGGTTCATTGCCCGCGACCAGCCAACGCTCGATCTCGTGCACCGGTTCTACCAGGAGCAGGAGCAGATCGACCGCGGCACGATGGACCGCTTTGCCCAGGTGAGCGACGCCAAGGGGCTGGCCATGGGCTACTACCGCACCGACAGCCTGCCGCTGGCCAGACTCGCCGCGCAGTACACGCTCTGCGACCGGTTCTTCCACTCGGCGTTCGGTGGATCCTTTCTCAACCACGTATGGCTCGTGGCCGCCGCCACGCCGGTGTTCCCGCACGCGCCCGAGGCCATGATCGCCGCGGTCGATTCGGCGGGACGCCTGCGGCGCGACGGCGCCGTGACGCCCGATGGATACGTGGTGAACACGGCCTTCCCGGCCGGCGGGCCGTATCCCAGGTCGGTGCCCGCCGATCAACTCGTGCCGGCGCAGACCATGGCGACGATCGGCGACCGGCTCACCAACGCCGGGCTCTCATGGGCGTGGTATGCGGGGGGCTGGAAGGCCGCCGAGGCGGGGCATCCGCCGGATGACTTCCAGTACCATCACCAGCCGTTCGCGTACTTCGCGGCGTATGCGCCGGGCACCAAGGCCCGAGCGGAGCATCTGCTGGACGAGAACGACTTCATCGCCGCCGCCAGGGCCGGCACGCTGCCCGCGGTGTCGTTCGTGAAACCGTCGGGCGCGGACGACGAACATCCGGGATACACCAACCTCCTGCGCGGCGAGCAGCACGCGATGGCGCTCATCGACGCCGTGCGCAACGGACCCGACTGGCACGACACGGCGATCATCGTGACCTACGACGAGAACGGCGGGTTCTGGGACCAGGTGTCGCCGCCGAAGATCGATCGCTGGGGGCCGGGCACGCGCGTGCCGGCGATCGTGATCTCGCCGCTCGCCCGCAAGGGCTACGTGGACCACACCACCTACGAGACCGCGTCGATCCTCGCCACCATCGAGCACCGATGGAAGCTGGCGCCGCTCACGGCGCGCGACGGCAAGGCGATGGATCTGGCAAATGCATTTGGACGGTAGGCAATAGGCGGCACGCCACGCGCTCACGCCGAGGGGCGCGGCATCGCGGCATGGCATTGAATGACGAGCGACGCACCGGTGAGGCCCGGCGACGTGGCGTCCACGCGCAGCGCGCCGGGCGTCTTCGACGCCTGCACGATGGCCATGCAGACGCCGTTGAACGCGCGGCGAGCGGCGCCCTTGTCCGCCCCATGATCGCTCGGGTCGCCGTTGCCCAGGCCGATCAGGCGCCCGGTGCCCGACACGGCGAACGTGATCTCGTTGTCGGCCACCGGTACCACCCGCCCCTGCGCATCCACCACGTGCACGGCCACCACGCCAACGTCCTCGCCGTCGGCAGCGATCCCCGCGCGATGGGGCACGAGCGCGATCGCCGCCGGCGCGCCGGTGGTCTCGCGCGTCGTGCGCAGCACCTGACGGCCGTTGGCGAACCCGCGGGCCTCCAACGTGCCGGCGCGATACGGCACCTTCCACGCCAGGTGCGCGTTGCGCGCCACGGTCTGGACGCCCAGGCTCTTGCCGTCGAGCAGCAACTCCACGCGATCGAGGTTGCTGTGCACCCACACCTCGATCTCCTGGCCCTCGCGGCCCGCCCAGTTCCAGTGCGGAAAGAGGTGCAGCACGGGATTGGCGCCCCACCATGCCTGGTAATAGAAGAAGTTGTCCTTGGGGAATCCGCACGTGTCCATGATCCCGAAGTGCGAATTGATGCACGGCCACGCGTAGGGCGTGGGCTCGCCGCGATAGTCGAAGCCCGTCCACACGAACCCACCGGCCAGGAACGCGCGCGTCGAGTACGTGCTCCACCACGCCTCGGCGGTCGCGCCCCAGGGGGGCTTCTGGGTGTCGTAGGCCTCCACGTAACCGCGGGTCTTGTCGTTGGCGTAGATGCCTCGCGTGGACACCGTGCTCGCCACCTCGGTGCCCATCGTCCAGTGCTTGGGGAACTGCGTGTGGAAGGCGTCGATGCGCGCGCCGTCGCCGTAGTTGAAGCCCTGCACGTCCACCACGGCCGAGAGCCCCGTGCCCCAGGCGCCGTTCATCGCCTCGGTGATCGGACGCGACGGATCGAGCCGGCGCGCCAGCCGCTTCATGGACGTCGCGATGCGCGCGCCCTCGCTGGTGCCCTGGACGGGCTCCTCGTTGCCGATCGACCAGCAGAACACGCTCGGGTGATTGCGGTCGCGCCGGAGCAGCCGCTCGAATTGCGACAGCGCCTCGGGGCTCGACGACAGCATGCGCGTCTCGTCCAGCACCAGCATGCCCAGCCGGTCACAGGCGTCGAGCAGTTCGGGCGTGGGCGGATTGTGCGACGTCCGATAGGCGTTGCTGCCCATGTCCTTGAGTCTGGCGATGCGGAAGTCCTGCAGCGCGTCGGGCAGGGCCGAGCCCACCCCGGCGTGGTCCTGGTGGTTGCACGTGCCCTTGAGCTCCACGCGCTTGCCGTTGATCGAGAAGCCCTGGTCGGCGTCGAATCGCATCGTGCGGATGCCGAGCGGCGTCTCGTACGCGTCCACCGCGGCGCCGGCCATCTCGATCGTGGTGACCACGCGGTACAGGTACGGCGTCTCCGGCGACCAGAGCGTAGGATCGGTCACCGTCGCCGACTGCGTCACGGTGGCGGCGCTCCACGCCGGCACCACGACGCCGTCCGTGGCGACGGTGGCGCGCACGGCGCCCGACGCGTCGACGATGCGCGACACCACGCGGCAGGTCGCGTCGGCGTCGCTCTCGTTGGCGACCTCGGTCTCCAGCCGCACGCGCGCCCGCGCGCCCTTCACGTCGCTGGTCACGTACGTGCCCCACTGCGGCACGTGCACCGGGTGCGTCTTCACCAGCCACACGTGCCGGTAGATGCCCGCGCCCTCGTAGAACCAGCCCTCGTTCTCGGTGGCGTCCACGCGCACCACGAGCACGTTGTCGCCGCCGACGTTGGCGAAGTCGGTGATGTCCACGCGGAACGGCGCGTAGCCGCTGAATGCGGTGGTGAGATACGCCCCGTTGAGCGTGACGATGGCGTTGCGATACACGCCGTCGAACTCCAGCGACAGCCGGCGCCCCTGGTCGGCCGCCGGGATCGCGAACACCTTGCGATACCATCCGATGCTCGTGGCCGGGTAGTCGCGGCCGAGCGGCTTGAACCCGTGCGACATGAGCGTCGGCGCGTCCACGAACGGCAGCTCCACCGCCCAGTCGTGCGGCAGATCCACGGTGGTCCACGCGCTGGCGTCGAAGTTGGGGCGCGCCGGCGCGAACATGCGGCCGGTCTTGGCGAAGATGCCATCGTCGCCCTCGCCGAACCCGAAGTCCTGCGTTGGGTCGTTGGCGTGCCCCAGGTGAAAGCGCCAGTCGAAGTCGAGGAGCAGGCGGTCGCGGGTGTTTGGGGGGTAGGACGGTAGGGCGGTAGGGGGGTTGGAGGACAAGACCGACAACGGCGGATCGGCGTCCACCGTCATTCCGTCCAACCGGCCCACCTTGCCGCCGAGCAACGCGCCGCCGGCGGCGATCACGCCACTTTTCAGTACGTCCCGCCGGCTCCACTTGCGCATGGTGCTGCTCCGCGCGGCCGCGCCGCGCCTGGTGAGGAGTGGAAATGCATCTGCGGACGCTCATCCCGCTCACCGGGTATAACGCAAAGTCCGGCGTCAGACAATGGTTCCCTGGTCCGGTGGCGCGTCACGCACCGGCGCCGCGGCGCCGAGTCTGGCCCGCATGCGCTCGAGGATGTATGCCGTGTTGAGAAGCGCGGCGTGGGACAGGGCCTGTGGAAAGTTGCCCAGCTGCTCTCCGGTGTGCGGATCGATCTCCTCGGCCATCAGGCCGACGTGGTTCACTCGCCGCAACAGGTCGCGGAACAGTTGCTCGCCGGCGTCCAGATCTCCGCCAAGCGCCAGGTCCTGGGCAAGCCAGAACGAGCAGACGATGAATGCGCCCTCGTCGCCCGACAGTCCGTCCTCCGAGCGATAGCGGTAGAGCAGATCGGGCGCGCCCGCCCCCAACTCGCGCCGCACCGCCTGCACCGTGCTGCGCACGCGGGGGTCGTCGGCGGGGAGGAAGCGCACTTTAGGAATCACGAGCAGCGCGGCGTCGAGCTGGCGCTCGCCGTACGCCTGCACGAACGTCTGCCGTTCGGCATCCCACCCGCGCTCCAGCACGTCGGCGTGGATCTCGTCGGCGGCCTTCCGCCAGCCGTCGACGTCGGCGGTGAGTCCGCACGTCCGGGCGATGCTGATCCCGCGGTCCACCGCGGTCCACGCCATGACCTTGCTGTACACGTAGTGCTTGGGTACCTGCCGCGCCTCCCAGATGCTGAAATCCGGTTCGCGCCAGTGATGCGCCGTCCAGTCGACGAGATCGCGCAGGACCTTCCACAGGCCCTCGCTCAGCGGGTGATGGCGGGCCCAGATGCTCGCGGTCTCGAGCAGCTCCCCGTACACGTCGAGCTGAAACTGCGTGGCCGCCGCATTGCCGATGCGGACCGGTGACGCGCCGTGGTAGCCGCGCAAGTGAGCGAGGGTCGACTCGGGCAGGTCGCGCCGGCCGTCGATGCCGTACATGATCTGGATGTGCTGGCTCGTGCGGCGGCGTGCCACGCGCTTGAGGAAATCGAGAAACGCCACCACCTCGCCGTCGAATCCCAGCCGGTCCAGCGCGTACACCACGAACGCCGAGTCGCGCAGCCAGGCGTAACGGTAGTCCCAGTTGCGGTGCCCACCATGCGATTCCGGGAGCGAGGTGGTTGGCGCGGCCACGATCGCCCCCGACGGATGGTACGAGCAGAGCTTGAGCGCCAGCGCACTCCGCTCCACCGCGTCGCCGTAGGGGCCGTCGTACACGAGTTGCGACGCCCACTGCGTCCACCAGCGCTTGGTCATCTCGAGTTTCTGCGACGGACGGTAGTCCCTCACGGGATGCACCTCGTCGTCGTCGGCCCGAAGGACGAACCAGGCCGACATCCCGGCCCGCAGGTCGAGCGCCATCGTCGCCGTGTGCCCGTCCATGTTCCACTCGACGTCGGCGGGCCCCGAAAGCGACAGCACGTCGTCGTAGCCATCCCAGGCCATGAGCCCGTGGCGCCGAAGGACGAACACGGGTTGTCGTTGCGCGTAGCCGAACCGCGGCGCGTACGACACGTCCATGCGGGCCGAGCCGCGCACGCACCGCACGCGCCGGTGGATCTCCGGGGCCGGTCCGCGCGCCGGCCCCACGGGCATGAAGTCGGTGAGCTCGACGGTGCCCTGGTCCGACTGGAACGTGGTCACCAGCACATTCGTGCGTGGCACGTAGCGCTGGCCGGCCGTCCACGGCGCGAGCCCGGCGTCCGGCGCGATGCGCCAGTGTCCGCCGCGTTCGGCGTCGAGCAGCGCGGCAAAGATGCTCGGCGAATCGAAGCGCGGCGTGCACCACCAGTCGATCGTGCCGTCGAGGCCGACCAGCGCCGCCGTGTGCAGGTCGCCGATGATGCCGTGGTCGCCGATGCGGATCTCGTGCATGCGTCGGGGGTGGGTCAGGAACGCGTGCCGCCGAATCCACCCGCCGCGAGCCATCGCACGAGCTGCACCACGTCGGCGGGGTCGGGCAGGCGGTACTCCGCGTTCGTCGGGCCGGGAGTCGCGCCCGCCCCCACGCGAATCGAGCGGCCGATGCCGCGCAGCGACGCGAAAGCGTCCTCGTCCGTCACGTCGTCTCCGATGTAGAGGGCCCGTACGCGGGCCGGCCAGTCGGCGCCGTAGCGGTGCATGAGGACGTACAGCACCGCCTGGCCTTTGTGCCAATCCACGGGCGGGCGAGCTTCCACCACCCGCTTGCCGCGCGTGACCCGCAGCCGGTACCGGCGCATGATCCGCACCGCGGCCTGCTCGGCGTCGTCGCGGTCGTCCACGGCCACGTGGCGTACGTGGTAGCTGATCGTGGCCGGCTTGCGCTTGATCTGAGAGCCGGGCACGCCCAGGCCCTCGAGTTCCACCACCGTGCGATCCAGCGCGTCACGATACCGCTCCAGCCCCTCGTGGTGCAGCGACAGCCCCGGGCCGTCGATCTGGAATCCGTGGTCGCCCACGTAGGTGATGCCCGGCACGCCCACGCGCTCACGCACGTCTTCGAGCGCGCGTCCGGATACGATCACCACCTCCAGGGCTGGATTGCGCGCCGCGCGCAGCAGCACGGCGCGGGTGCGCGCCGACAGATCGGCATCCTCCGGCCGGTCGACGATCGGTGTGAGGGTGCCGTCATAGTCCAGGAAGAGCACGGTGGCCGGCCGCGCGGCGAGCCACGGGGCGAGGCTCCTGCGCACCTGGTCCACCGGCGACTCCTGCGATGCCTCGCGGCCGGCGGCGCCGTCGGCCGAGGCCAGGAACCCGCGCAGCCACGCGTGCACGTCGTGCGTGCGCACGCGGTCACGCAACGCCGACATGCGCGAGCGCCGCTCGTGCTCGTGCATCGAGAGGGCCCGGTGCAGCCCCTCCGCCACCGCGTCGACGTCGAACGGATTCACCACCACCGCTTCCTGCAACTCCTCGGCCGCCCCCGCCATCTCCGACAGCACGAGCACGCCGCTCAGCGTGGCCTGCGCCATCACGTATTCCTTGGCCACCAGATTCATGCCGTCCCGGAGCGGCGTCACCAGCGCCACGTCGGCGGCGCGATACAGCGGCACCAACTCCTCGGGCGGCAACGACCGCACCAGATAGCGGATCGGCGTCCAGCCGGCCTGCGAGAAGCGGCCGTTGATGCGGCCTACGGTCTCGTCGATCTCCCGCTTGAGCTGCGAGTACTCGGCCACGCGTTCTCGGCTCGGCACGAGGAGCTGCGTGAACACGATCCGGCCGCGGTATTCGGGCCACCGCTCGAGCAGCCGCTCCACCGCGAGCAGCCGCTCGTGCACGCCCTTGGTGTAGTCCAGCCGGTCCACGCCGAGGATGTCGCGTACCCGCGCGGCGTTCCTGGTCCGAGGACCGGTGGCCTGAGCGAGCGAGGCCACGAGATCCGCGTCGATGCTGATCGGATTCGCGACCACGGTCACGGTGCGCCCCTCGAAGCGCACGAGGCGCGCGTTGCGGTCCGTTTCACACCCGAGCAGACGCGCCGCGCTCGTCAGGAAGTGATCGGCGTAGCTGTCCACCTGGAAGCCCACCACGTCGGCGGCCAGCATGCCGCGGAGCAGATCCCGCGACCACGGGAGGACGCGGAACACGTCGGTCGCCGGGAATGGGATGTGAAGGAACGACGCGATGCGCGCGCCGGGTACGAGTTGCCGCAGGTGGTGCGGCGTGCGCAGCAACTGGTAATCCTGCACCCACACCAGCTCGCCGGCCCTGGCGAACGGCGCCGCCGTCTCCGCGAATCGCTGGTTGATCGCGTCGTACACGCGCCACGTGCTCGCGTCGATCGCCGTGCGCCCCACGAAGTAGTGGAACAGCGGCCACAGCGTGCGGTTGGAGAATCCGGCGTAGTAGAGCGACACCTCATGAGCGGTGAGCGGCACCGCCTCGTAACGCACGCCCTTGGCTCGCGGCAGGCTCAGCCCGCCTGCGGCTTCCAGCTCCTCCCGGCCGATTCCGGGCCACCCGATCCATACCCCGCCGCGTTCGTGGAGCACCGGCTCGATGGCGCTCACCAGCCCGCCCGGCGACCGCGTGAGCGTCACCGCATTGCCACGGCGCTCGGCGCGGAACGGCAGCCGGTTGCTCACCAACACGAGCCGGTCGACGGCGACCTCCCGCCTGTCCCGTGTCCGAGATCGGGATTCATGGTCCATGCCGTCCCAAGCTAGACCATCCGGCGGCGGCCCGGCACCCGCCGGGCCTAGTCTTTGTCGTTCAGCCGGTCGCCGACCCCTCGTCCGGCGCCTTCCCCCCAGCGCGCTACGCCGTGGTGAACGTGAACTCCATGCCATAGCCGGCCCCGCCGGGCGTCTGCCACCCCTGACCCATCTCGCCGCCGTTCATCATCCCGCCGCCACCCATCATCTGCCCGGTCGCGAGCTGGCCGCCGAACTGCGGACAGGTGCTCAGGTCCACCGTCTTGCCGTTCGCGTCCACCATCCCGCCGCCCATATGTAGCACGTACGTGGTGTGCGCCTTGAGGGCCGTGGTGGGGGTGAAGGTCAGGGTCATCCGGTCGGTGGACCAGGTGGCCACTCCCGCTACCGTCGCGCCGGTGAGCGTGCCCTCATGAAGCGACACGTATGCCGCCATGCCGGTCTGCATGGCATGCGTGAACGAGAGCACGATCGGCGCCGAGGGGTTCACCCCGGTGGCGCCGCCGGCCGGAACCACGGCGCGGACTTCGGTGGCCGTCGCGCTCGGCGGCGCGGTGGTGGACGTGGACGACGAACCCCCGCTGCACGCGGAAGCCACCACCGCGGCGACGGCAATCAGGAACGATACGGACGAGCGAGGCATCGAATTCATCCTCTCGAGTGGTGGCGGGATCGGAGGAGCCGACGCCGGCCCGCGAGTCCCATGCAACCGATGGACGATCAGTTGCCAGCACGTATGGACATGGGCGATCCGGGCGCAGTCGGGGATCGGGGCGTCGGGCGTCGCGGAAACTCCCCGACCATCCACCGGAGATTCCCTGACATCGCGCACGCGGATCCACCATATTGATTGTCAGCCATGCATCCACGCCGCGTTCGCCGTGCCATTGCACTCATGCTCGTCTTCGCCTGCACCCAGGGTCTTGGGTTGGCGGCGGCGGGGCCGTGTGCGTGTCCGATGAACGCGAATGACATGGGCGCGATGGGCGGAATGGCCCCGGCGCCCGGTAGCCCGGCCGCGACGGTCCCGGGCGGATCGCACGGCGCGCCATGTCCGTCGTCCATGCCCTGCGGCGCCTGCGCCGCGATGGGCGTGTGCGGCGTCACCGCGCTCGCGTCGTCGGTCGCTGCCCCGTCGCCCCTGTGGCCCGTCGTGAACGGCGCGCAGGTGATGCGCGTGCAGACGCTGCGGAGCATCGTGCGCGCTCCCGAGCCTCCCCCTCCGCGCGCCTGATCCACCACACCTGAGCGGACAACCGCCCGCGGCGCATCTCGCATCGTGGGCACGTGGTGGACGCGTCCTGGTTTCGAACCCGGGCGCCAAGCGGAGAACAATCATCATGCAAGCCATCCTGCGGCGCATCCGGCGTCGCGCGTGCCGCGCGGCGACCGCGGTGTTCCTCTTCAATGCCGCGATCGGCCTCGTCACGCCGGCGGACGCCGCGGCGCAGGGCATCGGCGCCGACACCGTGCTGCGGCTCGGCGACGCCTACCGCGCGCTGGCCACCCGGAATCCGGGCGTGGCCGCTGCGCGCGCCTTCGCCGACGCCACGGCGGCGATGATTCCCTCCGCGTCGCTCCCGCCCGACCCGCAAGTGCAACTCGGATTCATGAACTACGCGCTGCCCGGTCTGAGCCCGATGGACCCGCTGGGCATGATCCAGCTGCAGGTCATGCAGATGATCCCGCTGCCGGGCAAACTCGCGCTCGCCGGACAGGCGGCCCGCGCCGAGGGCGAGCTGTCGCGGCGCCGGGCCGACGGGGCGTTGTGGACCGCGCATCGCGAACTCGCCGGAGCGTTCTACGCGCTCTATGAATCGGACCAACAGCTGGCCGTGGCGCGCCGCACCACGGCGCTGCTCGCCGACATCGAAGCCACGGCGCAGGCGCTCTATCGCGTGGGGCAGGCGCAGCAGGCCGACGTGCTCCGCGCGCAGGTGGAGCTGGCGCGGATGAGCGAGGACACGCTGCGCCTGGTGGCCATGCGACAGGGCACCGCCGCGCAATTCAATGCCCAACTCGATCGCGACGCCGATGCGACGGTGCCGTCGCCCGTGTTGCCGGCGTTCCCGGTCGACGTCCCCCCGATGGATTCGCTCGTCGGGCTCGCGCTGCGCGACCGGCCCGATGTGCGGGCCGGCGAAGCGGCGGTCACGGCCTCCGACCGTCAACGCGCGCTCGCCGACCGCGACGTATGGCCCGATCTCGCGGTGGGCGTCCAGTTGGCCCGGCCCACCGCCGGCATGACCAACACGTTCATGGGCAGCCTCATGGTCGGCGCGTCCATCCCCGTGTTCGCGCGCTCGCGGCAGGACAAGGCGCGAGAAGCGGCGGCGGCGATGTTGGCCATGAACAGCGCGGAACTCCGCGTGACGCAGGCCGACACCCGCGCCGCGGTGATCGGGGCGTACGCCGCCCTCATGCGCGCGCGGCGGCTGGCCGCGCTCTATCGCTTCACGGTCATTCCGCAGGCCGATGCGGCGGCCACGTCCGCCCTCGCCAGCTACCGGGTGGGACAGGTGGACTTCACGACGGTGCTCGACGACCGCATGGCGGTGA
Source organism: Gemmatimonadaceae bacterium (assembly GCA_035533755.1). Lineage (NCBI taxonomy): Bacteria > Pseudomonadati > Gemmatimonadota > Gemmatimonadia > Gemmatimonadales > Gemmatimonadaceae > Gemmatimonadaceae bacterium. The sequence continues at coordinate 56,349 of DATLTC010000067.1, read as the reverse complement.
ACCGGTACCAGCAGGCGCTGTACACGCTCCAGGCCGACGAGGGCAAAGCCTGGGCCGACCTAGAGGCGCTGGTGGCCCGCGATCTCATGAACGCAGACTCGACCGCCGTGCCGGCGGCCGGAGGTGATCGATGACGGACAACTCGAACGCGCGCCGGTCCCGGTGGCGCGCGCCGCTCGGATGGATCGCGGGAGCGCTCGTGGTGGCGGCGGCGGTGGTCGCGGCCTACTTCGGAGGACGCCGTCCGGAACCCGCACCCACGCCCGCCCCGGCGATGGCGGCCGCCGACACTGCAGTCGGCGCCGCGGCCCAGCAGCCCGTCATGCTCACGCCGGCCGAAGCCCATCGCATCGGGGTCACGTACGCCGCCGCCACCATGACGCCGGTGGACCACGAAGTGCGCACCGTGGGGCAGGTGGCGTACGACGAGCGGCGGGTCTCGACCATCTCCTCCAGGCTCGACGGCTGGGTGGACTCGCTGTACGTCAACTTCACGGGTCAGCCGGTGCGCCGCGGCGAGCCCACGCTCACGATCTACGCGCCGATGGCCGTGGCCGCCGAGGAGGAGTTGGTGCTCGCCAAGCGGTTGCAGGCGGGCGTGTCGCACGGCACGGCCGACGCCCAGCGGGGCGCCGCCGAGTTGGTGAGCGGCGCCCGCCGGCGCCTGTCGTACTGGGATATCCCGGCCGCCGAGATCGCGCAGGTGGAATCCACCGGCGTCGTGCGCAAGAATCTCACGCTGCGCTCGCCGGTGAGCGGCGTGGTGGTGGACAAGTCGGTGGTGGCCGGCCAGCGCATCATGGCGGGCGACGCGTTGTACCGGGTGGTGGATCTGAGCCGCGTGTGGATCGAGGGCGAGGTGTTCGAGCGCGATCTGCCCGGCGTGCGGCTGGGTCAGACGGTGGACGCCAGCTTCGAGGCGCTGCCGGGCGTGACCCGGACAGGACGGATCACGTTCATCGCGCCCACGCTCAATGCCGAGACCCGCACCGCGAGCGTGCGCGTGGAGCTCACCAATCCCGGGCTCGCCCTCAAGCCGGGCATGTTCGCCACGCTGCGGATGACCATCCGCGGGGCGCCCAACACGCTCAGCGTGCCGCGCGCGGCGGTGCTCTCCACCGGCGAACGCAACATCGTGTTCGTGAAGCGTCCCGACGGCATGCTCGAGGCCCGGGACGTCACGCTCGGGCTCGCCGGCGACGACCGGATCGCCGTGCTCGCCGGGTTGAGCCTCGGCGACACCGTGGTCACCTCGGCCACGTTCCTCATCGATGCCGAGTCGAATCTGGACGAGGCGCTGGGCGGGATGGGGAACATGCCGGGAATGGACGTCGCGCCGGCGGCGAAGGCCGGCAAGGCGGCCAGGCCCGACACCGCGCCCGACATGCCCGGGATGCCCGGCATGAAGGCGCCCACGCCGCACGACCACCATTAGGAGACCACGATGCTGAAATGGATCATCGGATGGTCGGTGCGCAATCCGTTCCTCGTGCTCGTAGGCACCGTGGCCGCGGTGCTGGTGGGCATCTGGGCCGTGCGGATGACGCCGCTCGACGCGCTGCCCGATCTCAGCGACGTGCAGGTGATCGTCCAGACCGACTACGAGGGCCAGGCGCCCCGCATCGTCGAGGATCAGGTCACGTATCCCATCGCCGCCGAGATGCTCAAAGTGCCGGGCGCGCGCACGGTGCGCGGGTACTCGTTCTTCGGCGTGTCGTTCGTGTACATCATCTTCGACGACGGCACCGATCTGTACTGGGCCCGCACGCGCGTGCTCGAATACCTGAGCGGCCTGAAACGCAAGCTGCCGGCTACGGTCACGCCCACGCTGGGCCCCGATGCCACCGGCCTCGGCTGGGTGTATCAGTACGCGCTCGAGGACACCACCGGCCGGCTGTCGCTGGCCGACATGCGCAGCCTGCAGGACTGGACGCTGCGCTATGCGCTCACCGCCGTGCCCGGCGTGTCCGAGGTGGCGTCGGTGGGCGGATTCGAGAAGCAGTATCAGGTGGACGTGGACCCCGCCAAGCTGCTCGCCTATGGCATTCCCATCACGCGCGTGATGAGCGCCATCCGGAACGCGAACGGCGACGTGGGGGCGATGGTGATGGAGCTCTCGGAGCGCGAGTACATGGTGCGCGGGCTCGGCTATCTCAAATCGATCGGCGATATCGAGAAGGTGGTGGTGGGCGCCACGGCCGGAGGCACGCCGATCTCGGTGGCCGACCTGGCGCGCGTGAGCGTGGGGCCCGCCGTGCGCCGCGGGGTCACCGACCTCGATGGGCGCGGCGACGCCGTGGGCGGCATCGTCATCATGCGCTTCGGGCAGAACGCGCTCACCACGATCCGCGCCGTCAAGCAGCGGCTGGCCGAGGTGGAGAAGACCCTGCCGCGCGGCGTCGTGGTGCGCCCGGTGTACGACCGGAGCGACCTGATCCTGCGCGCCATCGCCACGTTACGCGGCACGCTGCTCGAGGAGTGCATCGTCGTGGCGCTCGTGTGCCTGCTCTTCCTGCTGCACGCGCAGTCGGCGCTGGTGGCCATCCTCACGCTCCCGGTGGGCATCCTGCTGGGGTTCGTCGCCATGCGGCTGGCCGGGGTGGGGGCCGACATCATGAGCCTGGGCGGCATCGCCATCGCCGTGGGGGCGATGATCGACGCCGCCATCGTGATGATCGAGAACATGCACAAGCATCTCGAGCGCGCGGTGGTGGCCCAGAGCGGCGACGACGGCGGGCGCACGTTCGACACGCGGTCGCTCACCGCGGCGCAGCGGTGGACCGTGGCGCTCGAGGCGGCGCGCGAGGTCGGCCCGTCGCTCTTCTTCTCGCTGCTCATCATCACGGTGTCGTTCCTCCCCGTGTTCGCCCTCGGGGGCCAGGAGGGACGGCTGTTCCGGCCGCTGGCGTTCACCAAGACGTTCGCCATGGCGGCGGCCAGCCTGCTCTCGGTCACGCTCGTGCCGGTGACGATGGGGTTGTTCATTCGCGGCCGGCTGTTCCGCGAGCGCGCCAACCCGCTCAACGCCTGGCTCATCCGGCTGTACCGCCCGGTCATCGACGCCGTGCTCCGATATCGCGGGGTCGTGGTGACGGTGGCGCTGGCCGTGCTGGCGCTCAGTTGGATTCCCTGGTCGCGCATGGGCAGCGAGTTCATGCCGCCGCTGGATGAGGGCACGCTGCTCTACATGCCCACCACGATGCCCGGGATCAGCGTGGCGCGGGCGCAGGAACTGTTGCGCATCGAGGACGCGATCCTCATGCGGTTTCCCGAAGTGGCGCAGGTGTGGGGCAAGGCCGGACGCGCCAACACGGCCACCGATCCCGCCGGACTCGACATGAGCGAGACCACGATCACGCTGAAGCCCACCGCGCAATGGCCCGCCGGCATGACCGAGGACCGGCTGGTCGCGGCCATGGATTCGGCGCTCCGGATCCCGGGCGTGGTGAATGCGTGGACGATGCCGATCAAGAACCGCATCGACATGACGTCGACCGGCATCCGGACGCCGGTGGGCGTGAAGGTCTTCGGCCCCGATCTGGCCACCCTGCAGCGCATCGGCGAGGAGGTCGAGCGCGTGGTGCGCACGGTGCCCGGCACGCGTAGCGCCTTCGCCGAGCGCGCGGTGTCGGGGTACTATCTGGACATCCAGATCGATCGCGCGGCGGCGGCGCGCTACGGGCTGAACGTGGGCGACATCCAGACGGTGATCGCGGCGGCCGTCGGTGGCATGACCGTGACCCAGACGGTGGAGGGGCGCGAGCGCTACGACGTGCGCGTGCGCTATCCGCAGGAACTGCGCGACACCCCCGAGCGCCTGGCGCAGGTGCTGGTGCCGGTGGCGGGCGGCGCGGCCACCGACACCTCGGGCGGTGCCATGGGCGGCGCGCCGGCCGCCGTCGGGCGCGTGGCCCAGGTGCCGCTGGGGCAGGTGGCCACGATCCGCGAAGAGGCGGGGCCGATGGTCGTGCGCACCGAGGGCGCGATGCCCACGGCGTGGGTGTACATCGACGTCACGGGGCGCGACATCGGCGGCTATGTGCGCGACGCGCAGCGCGCCGTGGATCGGGCGGTGGTGCTGCCGCCGGGGTATCGGCTGGTCTGGAGCGGGCAGTACGAATACATGCAGAGCGCCGCGGCGCGGATGACGATCGTGATTCCGGCCACGCTCGGGATCATCTTCCTGCTGCTCTTCCTCAACTTCCGCACGGTGGGCGACACGCTGTTGGTGATGGCGTCGCTGCCCTTCGCGCTCGTCGGCGGGCTCTGGCTGGTCTGGCTGCTCGGCTACAACTGGTCGGTGGCGGTGGCCATCGGGTTCACGGCGCTCGCCGGCGTGGCCGCCGAGACGGGGGTGATCATGCTCATCTACCTCAACCACGCGTGGAGCGCGCACCAGAAGCGCGGTGAACCGCCCACGGCGCACGATCTCTACGCGGCGATCATCGAGGGCGCCGTGGAGCGGGTGCGCCCCAAGATGATGACGGTGACCGCGATCATGGCCGGCCTGCTCCCGATCTTCTGGGGCCACGGCACCGGCGCGAGCGTCATGCGCCGCATCGCGGCGCCCATGATCGGCGGCATGATCTCGAGCACGCTGCTCACGCTGATCGTGATCCCGGTGCTGTACGCGTGGTGGAAGGAACGGACCCTGCCCACGGCGCCCGTGCCCTGATCCGGGGCGCCGCCCGCGCGCCGAGGGGCTAGCGCCGCATCGGGCCTTCATGATAAATCTTCTGAGCGACGCCGCTGTCGCGCGACAGGGCGCTGCCGGCTGACATGCCGCCGGCCGCCGCCCCTGGCCGTCCGGGGCGCGGCACATTCACGGCACGCGTTCACGAGGCGCTTCTGTCCAGACCTACCGCTGATCGTTCGTCCGATCAGAGCCCGTTGCAGGATCCCGGAACTCCCGCATCGGCGGACTGGTACCGGCAGATCTACGAGTCGGTGGCGCTGCCGGTCCTGATGTTCGATGCCCAGTCGCACCGCATCGTGGCCGTGAACCAGGCGGCCGTGGAGCAGTACGGCTATTCTCGCGAAGAATTCATCGGCCTGTCGGTGCTGGAGGTCCGGCCGCCGGAAGACCACGCGGAGGTGCGGAAGGTGCTCGCCGCCATGCCGCACGGGTTCTGGAAGGCATCGGCGGTGCGCCACCGTCGCAAGGACGGGTCCGTGTTCCGCGTCGACGTCTGGTCGCGAGACACGATCGTGGACGGCCGCCCGGTGCGCGTCTCCACCATCAGCGACGTGAGCGAACGCGTGCAATTGGAGCATGAGCTGCGGCACGCCCAGAAGATGGAGGCGGTGGGCCGCCTGGCGGGGGGCGTCGCCCACGACTTCAACAACGTGCTCACGTCGATCATCGGCTACTCCGAACTCCTGCTCGAGCGCCTGCGCGACGACGCCGACGCGACGGCCGACGTGCAGGATATCCGCCGGTCCGCCGATCGCGCCGCGGCGCTCACCCGGCAGCTCCTCGCGTTCAGCCGGCAGCAGGTGATGCGCATCGAGATCGTGCCGCTCCACGACGTCGTGGAGCGCGTCCGGATGCTGCTCGGCCGCGTGATCGGCGAGGACATCGAACTGCAGACGCAGCTCGCCCCCACCACCTGGCCCGTGCGCGTGGATCCCGGCCAGGTGGAGCAGGTGATCATGAACCTGGCCGTCAACGCCCGCGACGCGATGCCCGCCGGCGGCACGCTCCTCCTGTCCACGCAGAACGTGACGTTGCGGGAGGACGCGTCGGCCGACGCGCTCACCATCCCGGCGGGGGATTACGCCGAGCTCCTGGTGCGCGATACGGGAACAGGTATGGACGCCATCACCCGGGCCCGGGTGTTCGAGCCGTTCTTCACCACCAAGCCGGCTCCCGAGGGCACGGGGCTCGGCCTGTCCATGGTCTACGGGATCATCCGCCAGAGCAACGGCTTCATCACGGTCGAGTCGGCGCCCGGTCGTGGAACGACGTTCCGCATCCTGCTCCCGCGCGCCGGACGCGCCACGCCGCTGTCCACTGCCGCCGTGCGCGCCCCGGCCGGCGACGGCCACCGGACGGTGCTCGTCGTGGAGGACGAGGACGCCGTGCGCCGCATCACGTGCCGCGTCCTCGAGCGACTGGGTTACACCGTGGTCGCCGCGGCCGACGGCGACGAGGCGCTCGCCATCGTCGCCCGCGGCGGGCCGGTGATCGACCTGCTCGTCACCGACCTGCTCATGCCGCGCATGAATGGGCGTGAGCTCGCCGGCCAGCTCGCCGCCACCTTTCCCGCGTTGCGCGTGCTCTTCGTGTCGGGATACACCGACGAGGCCATCGGCCAACACGGCATGTTGCGCCCCGGCACGGGGTTCCTCCAGAAACCGTTCTCCATCGAATCGCTGGGCGAGGCGGTGAAGAGAGTGCTCCACGATCCGAACCCGTGAGCGGACGCCGATCGGCACCGCCCACCGTCCACCGCCTGATTGCCACGGCCCACCGTCAACTTTCCCGTCATGTCTGATCTCTCCCGTCGTGACTTTCTCGCGCGCAGCGCCGCGCTCGGACTCGGCGCCGCCGTCTCCTCGCCCGGGCTCCAGCGGCTGCTCCGCGCCGGAGCCGCCGCCCGCCTGGACGCCGAAGCGCTCCCCGCCGTCGCGTCGCTGCGCGCCGGCGATCTCACCCTGGGCAACAGCGCCATCCGCGGCACCTGGACCGTGGCCGACGGGCGGCTCCGTGCCGTGCGCGTGGACGACCGGGTCAACAACCGCGCGTTCACTCCGCCGGCCACCGTGTTCTCGCTCGCCATGGCCGACGGCACGCGGCTGTCGGCGGACGAGATGCACGTCGTGGCGCCGCCCCGCACCGAGCCGCTGCGCGCCAGCCCGGCGGCGTCGCGCATGGCCGAGCGCGTGGGCGGACAGCAGGTCACCGTCGTCCTCCGCGACGCCGCCGGCACGCTCGAGGCCACCTGGCGCGCCGTGCTGCGCGACGGCTCGCGCTACCTGCGCCAGGAGATCACCCTGCGCGCCCTCGGCGCTCCGGTCCCCGTGCGCGCCATCACGCTGGTGGACCTGCACGCGCCCCGCGCGACCGTCACCGGGACGGTCAAGGGCAGCCCGGTCGTGTTCGACGACTGGTATGTGGGGTTCGAGCATCCGCTGTCGCTGAGCGCCGTGGACGGCGACCACGTGACGTGCACGCTGCCCCGCGAACTGCCGGTCCGGCCGGGCGCGGCCTTTGCCGTGTCGTCGGTGATCGGCGCCGTGCGCACTGGCCAGCTGCGGCGCGACTTTCTGGCGTACGTGGAGCGTGAGCGCGCGCACCCGTATCGCACGTTCCTGCACTACAACTCCTGGTACGACATCGGCTACTTCTCCAAGTATTCCGAGGCCGAAGCGCTGGCCGTGATCGACGCGTTCGGCCAGGAACTGCATCGCAAGCGCGGCGTGGTGCTGTCGTCGTTCCTGTTCGACGACGGCTGGGACGACCCCAAGACCCTCTGGGGATTCGGGCCCGGCTTCCCGCACGGCTTCACCAACCTGCGCACCGAGGCGGCCAGATACGGCGCCGCGCCCGGCGTGTGGCTGTCGCCGTGGGGCGGATACGGCCAGCCTCAGAAGGATCGACTCAAGTACGGCGAGGCCCAGGGGTTCGAGACCAACAAGGGGGGATTCGCGCTGTCCGGCCCCAAGTACTACCAACGGTTCCACGACACGTGCGTGGAGTTCATCCGCAAATACGGCGTGAACCAGTTCAAGATCGACGGCACCGGCAACGCGTCCACGGTGATTCCCGGCAGCCAGTTCGACAGCGACTTCGACGCCGCCATCGCCCTCATCGGCGATCTGCGCGCCGTGAAGCCCGACCTCTATGTGAACCTCACCACGGGCACGTATCCGTCGCCCTTCTGGCTGCGCTACGCGGATTCGATCTGGCGGGGCGGGGAAGACCACTCGTTCGCCGGCGTCGGCACCTGGCGCCAGCAGTGGATGACGTACCGCGACGCCGACACGCACGAGCACGTGGTCAAGCGGGGCGCCCTCTACCCGCTCAACTCGCTCATGCTCCACGGGCTCATCTACGCGAAGCACGCCAACCACCTCATGGACGATCCCGGCGGCGACTTCAACGACGAGATCCGCGTCTACTTCGGCAACGGCACGCAGTTGCAGGAGATGTACGTCACGCCGTCCAACCTCACCGCCGACAACTGGAACACGCTCGCCGAGAGCGCCAACTGGTCGCGGCGGAATGCCGAGGCGCTCCGCGACACGCACTGGGTGGGCGGCGATCCGGCCAATCTGGAACCGTACGGATGGGCCGCCTGGTCCCCGGCCGGGGCCACGCTCACCCTGCGCAACCCCAGCGATCGGTGGCAGACCATCGCGCTCGATCCGGCGCAGGCGTTCGAGCTGCCCGACGGTGCCGCGCGCCGCTATACCGCCCGCAGCCCATGGTCGGCCGATCGCGGGCAGCCGCCGTTCGCGATTCAGGCCGGACGCGAGCACGCCTTCCGCCTGGCGCCGTTCCAGGTGCTGAATCTGGACGTGACGGCCGTCACGTGATGTGTTGAGCCTGCGTCGTGGTGCCGCGGCCGCGCGCGCCGTAGCTTCATGCCACCCGCCCGCCTCCGCCGATCCTCAATGTCCGATACCTCCGGCATCACCATCCGCGCCCTCGCCTCGCTCGACGACTATCGCGCCGCCGTCGACCTGCAATACGAGACGTGGGGCCGCGGGCTCACCGACGTCACGTCGGCCACGATCCTCAAGATCGGCCAGCGCGTGGGCGGCGTGTCCGCCGGTGCCTTCGCGGCCGATGGCGCGTTGCTCGGATTCGTGTTCGGGCTCACGGGCGTGGAGCAGGGGCGCATCGTGCACTGGTCGCACATGCTCGCCGTCCGCGCCGACGCGCAGAACCTCGGGCTGGGCCGGCGACTCAAGGACTTCCAGCGCGCCGCCGTCGCCGGCCTCGGCGCCCACGTCATGTACTGGACCTACGATCCGCTCGTGGCCCGCAACGCGCACCTGAACTTCAACGTGTTCGGTGTGCGCGTGGTGGAATACGTGCGCGACATGTACGGCGACATGGGGAGCACGCTCAATCGCGGCATCGGCACCGACCGCTTCGTGGTGGCCTGGGACCTGGACACCGCGGAGCTGGCGCGCCGCCGCGCCGCGATCGCGGCGGCCCGCGACGACGCGAAGTTCCGCGCCGCGCCGGTCGTCAACCCCGACCCGGGCGGCGAGATCCTGCGCGCCTTCGCCGCCGGCGGCGCTCCCGCGCTGCGCGTGCAGGTGCCGGCGGACATCGGCGCCCTCCAGGCCGCCGATCTCGGCGCTGCCGCTCGCTGGCGCGCCAGCACGCGCGCCGCGTTCGAGCATCTGCTCGCCGCCGGGTACCGCGCAACGGGATTCGCGGCCACCCCCACCGCCGATCGCGCCCACTATCTGTTCGCCGTCTGATCTCCCCACCGCCGAGCGTCCCCCGTGTTCTCCATCCAGCGCATCACCCTCCGCGAGATCCGCCTCACGCTCAAGGAGCCGTTCCGCATCTCGTCGGGCGTGGTCACGGAGCGCCGCATCTGCCTGCTCGAGTTGCACACCGCCGACGGCGTGACGGGCTGGAGCGAGTGCGTGGCCGGCGAGCAGCCCAACTACAGCCCCGAGACCATCGACACCGCCTGGCATGCCATTCGCGAATGGCTGGCCGCCCGCGTGCTCGGCGTGGAGTTCGCCGAGCCGGGCGACGTGTTCGCCGCCCTCGACCGGAACATCCGCGGGCACCACATGGCCAAGGCGGCGGTCGAGATGGGCTGCTGGGACGTGGCGGCGCGCCAGCGCGGCGTCGCCCTGTCGCGCCTTCTCGGCGGCACCCGCGACCGCGTGCCCACGGGGATCTCCATCGGCATCCAGCGCGATCCCGACGCTCTGGTCGCGCGGGCCAAGCAGGCCGTGGCGCAGGGCTACCGCAAGATCAAGATGAAGATCGAGCCGGGCTCCGACGTGGAGTTCGTGCGCGCCGTGCGCGAGGAGCTGGGTCCCGGGCTGCACCTCATGGCCGACGCCAACTCCGCGTATTCGCTGCGCGACGCCGATCACCTCAAGCAGCTGGATGCGTTCAACCTGATCATGATCGAGCAGCCCCTGGACCGCGAGGACCTGCTCCGTCACGCCAAGCTGCAGCGCGTGCTCGCCACGCCGATCTGCCTCGACGAGTCCATCACCAGCGTCGATCGCGCCGCCGACATGATCGAGCTCGACGCCGGCCGCATCGTCAACATCAAGCCGGGCCGCGTGGGCGGGTTCGCGGTGTCCAAGGCCATCCACGACCTCTGCCTCCAGCACGCCGTGCCGGTCTGGTGCGGCGGCATGTTCGAGAGCGGCGTGGGCCGGTCGCACAACGTGGCGCTCGCCTCGCTGCCCAACTTCTCGCTTCCCGGCGACGTGTCGCCCAGCGCGCGGTATTGGGAGCGCGACATCGTCACGCCCGAGTGGACCATGGACCGCGATGGCATGGTGCACGTGCCGCTCCATGCCGCCGGAATCGGCGTGACCGTGGACACCGGCCGCGTGGATGACCTCACCGTGCGCCGCGAGGAATTCACGGCGTGAGCGCGCTCGCGCTCCCGGCGGGCGTGGCGGCGCGCTTCTCGCCCGACCAGATCCAGACGCTGCTGCGCCTGCGTCGAGAGATCCACGCCCACCCGGAGTTGGCGCTGCACGAGCACGAGACCGCCGAGCGGCTCGATCGGGCGCTGTCGGCCATTCCGGGCGCCGACGTGCGCCGCGTGGCCGGCACCGGCGTCGTGGCGCGCATCCCGGGGCGCGACCGCCGCGCCCCCATGGTGGCCATCCGCGGCGACATCGACGCGCTGCCCATTCATGAGAACACGGGGCTGCCGTTCGCGTCCACGCGCGACGGCGTGATGCACGCCTGCGGACACGACGTGCATGCCGCGTGGGCCGTGGGGGCGGCGCTCCTCCTTGCCGCGCACCCCGCCGCCGGCGACGTGCTGGTGGTGCTGCAGCCTGCCGAGGAGATCGGGCGCGGCGCGCTGGCCATGCTCGAGAGCGGCGCGCTGGACGGCGTGGCGTGCATCTTCGGCGGGCACGTGGATCGCCGGTTCGACGTGGGGCAGGCGGTGGCCGATGCGGGCCCGTTGGCCGCGTCGGCCGACACGTTCACCATCGAACTCACGGGCCAGGGCGCGCACGCCGCGCGCCCCCACGAGGCCGCCGACCCCGTGGTCGGCGCCGCGGCGCTGATCACGGCGCTGCAGACGATCGTGGCCCGGCGCCTCAACCCCGCGACCCCGGGCGTGGTGACCGTCGCGTCCATCCACGCCGGCACCGCCCCCAACGTCATCCCCGACCGCGCCGTGCTGGGCGGCACCGTGCGCGCGGTCGAGCCGAGGTCCCGGGAGTTGATGCTGGGCGAGGTGCGCCGGATGGCAGAATCCGTGGCGGCGAGTTACGGGCTGGGAGCGCGGGTCGAACTCGAACTCGGCACGCCCCCCCTGGTGAACTCCGCGCGGGGCGCGGCTTGGGCCCGCGCTGCGGCCTCCGCCGTGCTGGGCGAAACCGGTGTGGTACCGTTAGGATTCATGAACATGGGCGGCGAGGACTTTGCCCATTATCTGGAGCATATGGAAGGCTGTTTCTTGCGCATCGGGGCGCGTGAGCCCGGTGGACCAGCCACGGCCGCGCACTCGCCGCGCTTCGCACCGGCGGAGGAGGCGATCTTCTGTGGCGCCGCAATCCTGGCGGAGTGCGCGCGACAGGCCGGCGATACGCTGATCGGCGGAGCGGAACGCTCCGCTCGCGCGGGGTAAGATGTTCAAGCTTCTGGCGGGGCGTTCGATCGCCCGCGTTCACCTCCACTCGCTTCCGGTACGACTCATGCGTGCGACTTCCCCCGCGCGTCTCGGTCCGTTGCTCGCCGCCGTGGTGCTCGCCTCGTGCGGTGGCGCCACCAGCCCCGATCGTGCCGGGCCGCCGACCACGCTGCGCGTTGTGTCGGGTGACGGCCAGACGGCCACCGTGGCCACGCTGCTCCCCAGCCCGCTCGTCGTCACCGTCACCGACGCGCAGGCGCGCCCCGTGCCAGGGGCGGGCGTCACCTGGAGCGTGACCAGCGGCAACGGCGTGGTGACGCCCGCGTCGCCCACCACCGACTCCACCGGCACCGTCCGCGCCACCTTCACCGTGGGCACCATCGCCGGCGCCAATCAGGTCACGGCCTCGATATCGGGCGTCACCACCACGGTCACGTTCACGCTCACCGGCACTCCGGGGCCGCTGGCGCAGGTGCTGGCGGTCACGCATTCGCTCACGCTGTGCCAGGGAGCCACCGGCACGGTGAGCGCCATCGCCGCGGACCAGTTCGGCAATTCGGTTTCCGCCCCGGTGACCTGGGTGTCGCGCAATCCGGCGGTCGTCACCGTGGATGCGCAGACCGGTCTCGTGAAGCTCATTACCACCGCCAGCGCCTACGTGGTGGCCACGGCGGGCACGGGCGCCACGCCGGACAGCGTGCTCATCTCCGGCGCGTTGCCGCTCTCGATGGCGGCCGGCGACGTGGTGAAGAGTCTGCCGGGCAGTTCGTTCTGCGTGCAGTCCAATCAGGCGGGCTCGGAGTTCGCGCTCGTCGCCTTCTATAACAGCACGGCCCAGGGCAATACCACGTCGCTCAACGTGCTCGCCACCGGCATCGACACCATCGGGGCCACCACCAACCTCGCGGCCAACCGTGTGGCCGCGCCGGCGATGGCTCTCCCCACGCTGCCGCTGCAGCCGGACGTCAAGTTCGAATACGCGCTCCGCCAGCGCGAGCACGAGGAGATGCCCAAGTACGTGGCCGGCGCGCGCGCCTGGTACGCCAACATGCAGCGGCAGCGCGCCGCGGGCGCGGCGGCGCCCGCCGGCGTGAGCCGGCAGCAGATCCCCGCCACGGCCCACGTGGGCGACCTGGTCCAGCTCAACACCAACTCCAACGATTACTGCACCAATCCCATCATGGCCACGGGGCGCATCGCCGCCATCAGCAGCTCGGCCATCGTCGTGTCCGACACGTCCAATCCGTCGGGCGGGTTCACCGACGCGGAGTACATGTCGTTCGCCGTGGCCATGGACACGCTCGTCAATCCGGTGGACACCACCGCCTTCGGCGCGCCGTCGGACATCGACCACAACGGGCGCACGATCATCTTCTTCACCAAGGCCGTGAACCAGCTCACCACCAACCCCGCCAACGGGGTCGTGCTGGGCTTCTATTACTCGCGCGACCTCCTGCCCCTCGTTAGTCCGCAGGGCGTTGCCTGCCCCGGCAGCAACGTGGCCGAGATGTTCTATCTGATGGTGCCCGACACGGGCGGCACCATCAACGGCGGCAACTCGTTCTCCAAGAGCAAGGCCAACGTCGCCAACATCGTGGTCAGCACGGTGGGCCACGAGTACCAGCACCTGATCAACGCGTCGCGCCGCATGTACATCATCCATTCGCCGATCGTCGATGAGGACACCTGGCTCAACGAGGGCCTCAGCCACATCGCCGAGGAACTGATCTTCTATCGGTCGGCGCAACTGGCGCCGCGCCAGAACATCGGACTCGTCACGCTCTCCGACCCGCGGGTCTGGAGCGCGTTCGGCCAGTTCATGTGGGGCAATCAGGGACGCTACCAGACCTTCCTGCCGGTCACCGAATCGCACGGGCCGCTGGGCGAGTTCCTCGGCGACGATGACCTGCCCACCCGCGGCGCCATCTGGTCGCTGCTGCGCTACCTGGCCGACCGCACGCGCACCACCGACGGCAACTTCTGGTATCAGCTCGTGAACTCGCAGACCGTGGGCATGGCCAATCTCCAGCAGGTGCTGGGCACCGATCCCACCCCCTACTTCCGGGACTGGGCCACCGCGGTGTTCACCGACGATTTCGTGGACGGCGTCGCGCCGCAGTACACGCAGCCCAGCTGGAACTGGCGCGAGGTGTACCCCCTCACCCACGGGTCGTATGTGGCGCCGTTGAACCATTCGCTCGTAAGCGGCGTCGCGGTGCCGGTCACCGTCAGCGCCATGGGGGTGTCGTACTTCCGCTTCCATGTGGCCAACGGCCGCGAGGGCGTGGTCTCGGTGTCCGGAGCCGGCGGCGCGCCCCTCCCCAGCGCCGTCCAGCTCACGTTAGTGCGAACCAAGTAGCGCCGCGCCCTCTCCTGGGCGATTTTTCGTTGGCAAGGTTCATCCTCTCACACCGCCAGACCAATCGATGAGACGTTCCCTGTTGTTGTTTGCGGCGCTGTCCCTCATGTCGTGCACCGGCGAGATTGCCGGACTCGGACCGCCGAGCGATCCCGCCAAGGACACCTACGCGGCCTCCCTCGGCGTGAACCTCGCCGCGATGACCAAGACCCCCGACGGGCTGTACTATCGGGACATCACCATCGGCACCGGCACGCTGCTGGCCAAGGACACCACGGTCAACGTCAACTACTCCGGGTACCTGACCGACGGCACGCTGTTCGACTCGGGTCAGAACACGAGCCTTCTCACCTCCACCACCGTGCCCGGATTCCGCGAAGGCCTGCTGGGCATGCGGGTGGGCGGACGACGCCAGTTGGTCATCCCGTCGGCCCTCGGCTACGGGTCCGTGGGCAACCCGCCGCTGATTCCGCGGCAGTCCACGCTCGTGTTCACGGTGGACCTGGTGGCCATTCCATAGCCGGCGGGCGGGGCATCGGGGTTGACCGGGTGCGTGCGGTCGCGGCATGTTCGCCGCGACCGTTTTTGTTCGAATCAATCCTCCCCAGGAGGGATGCATGTCCCGTCGATGGTCCACAGCAGCCGCGGCGCTGCTCATACTCCCGGCGCTCGCCTCCGCCCAACGCGGCGGCTTCGGCGGCGGCGGCGCGACGCCGGAGAATTCGGCGGTGTTCGCGCCCTCGGCGCCCACCTTTCCCACCAACGACCCGATCATCAAGCGCATCTGGGCGCTTGGCATGGATAGTTCGCACACCGAGCAGCTCGGGCAGGTGCTGTTCGATTCGCTCGGCCCGCGCCTGATGGGCGGTCCCGAGCTCAAGCACGCGCAGGACTGGCTGGTCAAGACGTACCGGTCGTGGGGCATCGATGCCCGCGAAGAGCGCTACGGCACCTGGCGCGGGTGGGTCCGCGGCCCCTCGCACATCGATCTCATCGCGCCGCGCGTGCGCACCCTCGAGGGCACGATGGTGGGCTACAGCCCCGGGACCGGCGGCAAGAACGCCGTGTACGAGCCGATCATCCTGCCGCACTTTGCCGATAGCGCCGAATTCGTGAAGTGGTTGCCCCACGCCAGGGGCAAGCTCGTGCTCGTGAACGCGCCGCCGGCCACGTGCCGCCCCACCGACGATTGGGCGGCCAACGCCGCGCCCGAGGTGGCCGCGCAGATGGACACCGTGCGCCAGGAGTTGGCGCGCGAGTGGGGCGGCCGCAACGTCCGCGGCACGGGGTACAGCCTCGCGCTCGGCGGCGGTGAGCTCGGCGTGCGTCTGGAAAAGGGCGGCGCCGGCGGGATCATCACCTCGCGTCCCAAGAATGGATGGGGCACCCGCGAGATCTTCGAGACGTACAACACCAGAACGCCGGCCATCTCGCTCTCCTGCGAGGACTACGGCCTCGTGTTCCGGCTCGCCGAGCACAATCAGCATCCCAAGCTGCGGCTCAACCTGGACGGCAAGCTGCTGGGCGAGCAGCCGGTGTTCAACGTCGTCGCCATGGTCAAGGGCAGCGAGCACCCCGACGAGTACGTGGTGCTCTCGTCGCACTTCGATTCGTGGGACGGCTCGTCGGGCGCCACCGACAACGGCACCGGCACGCTGACCATGCTCGAGGCCATGCGCATCCTGCGCCAGGTGCTCCCGCATCCCAAGCGCACGATCATCGCCGGTCATTGGAGCGGCGAGGAAGAGGGGGAAGTCGGCTCCAAGGCGTTCACCGAGGATCACCCCGAGGTGATGAAGGGCCTGCAGGCGCTGTTCAATCAGGACAACGGCACCGGCCGCATCGTGCGCATCAACGCCGGTGGGCTGCCCGACGCGGCGGAGCACCTCACGCGCTGGATGAACACCGTGCCGGTGGAGTTCAAGACGCAGACCGGCTACGACGCCAGTCCGGGCCGGCCCGCCGGCGGCGGCAGCGACGACTTCTCGTTCAGCTGCGCCGGCGCGCCGATCTTCGGCCTGGGCGCGCTGGGCTGGGACTACGGCAATTACACCTGGCACACGGATCGCGACACCTATGACAAGGTCGTCTTTCCCGATCTGCACGCCAATGCCACGCTCACGGCCATGCTGGTGTACTTGGCATCCGAGGATTCCACGCAGATCACGCGGCAACGCGTGGACCTCGTGGCGCTGGCTCGCCAGGACTCCATCACCGCCGCTGCGCGTGGCGGCGGGCGCGGCTTCGGACGCGGCTTCGGTCGCGGTCGCGGCGGTCCGCCCGCGTGGCCGTCGTGTGAGAAGGCGCCGAGATCCACGAACCCGCGACTGAAGTAGGCGAGGGCAGGAGCTGCGCGCCTGGTCGATTGTAGGACAGTAGGGGGGTAGGACGGTCGGACGGATGACTGCGAAACGCAGTTACCCACGACCGTCCTACCGTCCTACCGTCCTACTGTCGTATCCGTAGATTGTCTCCCGTGCCGCACCCACTCTGGATCCCGACGCCGTCCGCGATCGCGCGCTCCAACCTCACCCGCTTCATCGCGTTCGTCCGTGATGAAGGCGCGCCGGTGCACGACTATCCGTCGTTGTACGACTGGTCGGTGGATCGCCGCGAGGATTTCTGGTCCGCCGTCTGGCGCTTCTGCGGCGTGATCGCCGACGACATGCCGGAGCAGGGCCACTGGTATACGGTGCTGGTGGGACGCGAGCGCGTGGCGCCGCCCACGCCCGAGCTCGGCCCCACCTGGTTTCTGGGCGCGCAGCTCAACTTCGCCGAGAATCTGCTGCGGTTCCGCGACGATCGTCCGGCGCTGGTCGGCTGGGTGGAGACCGGCCGTCGCGCGGCGCTCACCTACGCCCAGTTGCACGAGGCGGTGGCGCGGGCGGCCGCGGCGCTGCGCGCCGACGGCGTCGTGGCGGGCGACCGCGTGGCCGCCTACATGCCCAACGTCCCCGAGACGGTGATCATGATGCTCGCCGCGGCGAGCATCGGCGCCCTCTGGTCGTCCTGCTCGCCCGACTTCGGCGTCAACGGCGTGCTCGATCGGTTCGGGCAGATCCAACCCAAGGTGCTCGTGGCCACCTGCTCCTACCGCTACGCCGGCAAGCGCATCCAGTGCCTGGACCGCGTGCGCGAGATCGCGGCCCGGCTGCCCGGCCTGGAACGCGTGGTCGTCGTGCCCTACGACGGCGGGGCGCCCGATCTCGGCCACCTCCCCCGCGGCGCGTACTGGAACGACTACGTGCACGCCGATCAACCGGCGCCGCCGCTGACCTTCGCGCGGCTTCCGTTCGACCATCCGCTGTACATCATGTACTCGTCGGGCACCACGGGGCTGCCCAAGTGCATGGTGCACGGCGCCGGCGGAACGCTGCTGCAGCATCTCAAGGAGCACGCGCTCCACACCGACCTCGGCCGCGACGATACCATCTTCTATTTCACCACCTGCGGGTGGATGATGTGGAACTGGCTGGTGAGCGCGCTCGCCATCGGGGCCACCGTCGTGCTGTACGACGGCGCCGCCATTCTCAAGCGCGGTCCCGTGCTGTGGGACATGGCGGAGCAGGAGCGCATCACCGTGTTCGGCACGAGCGCCAAGTTCCTCGCGCTCACGGAAAAGGAGGGGCGCCGCCCCCGCGAGACGCACGACCTCTCGGCGCTGCGATGCATCCTGTCCACCGGCAGTCCGCTCGCCTCGCACAGCTACGATTACGTGTACGAGCACGTGAAGCCCGGTGTACAACTGTCCAGCATCAGCGGCGGCACCGACATCATCTCCTGCTTCGCGCTCGGCAATCCCATCCTCCCCGTGTGGCGCGGCGAGCTGCAATGCCGCGGACTCGGCATGGCGGTGGACGTGTTCGACGAACACGGACGCCAGGCTCCCGTGGGGCAGGCGGGTGAACTGGTGTGCACGGCGCCGTTTCCGAGCATGCCCGTGAAGTTCTGGAACGACCCCGACGGCCGTGCCTATCACGACGCCTACTTCGACGCCTTCGCCAACGTCTGGCGGCATGGCGACTGGGCCGAACGCACCGCGCACGATGGCCTCGTCATCCACGGCCGCAGCGACGCCACGCTCAATCCGCAGGGTGTGCGCATCGGCACCGCCGAGATCTACCGCCAGGTGGAACAGCTCCCCGAAGTCGTGGAGAGCATCGTGATCGGCCAGGACGTGACCACCGGGTTCGGATCCGACGTGCGCGTGGTGCTGTTCGTGCGGCTGCGTGACGGGCTCGTACTCGATGACGCGCTGCGCGAGCGCATCCGGAGCGTCATCCGCGATCATGCCAGTCCGCACCACGTGCCGCGCAAGATCGTCCAGGTGGCCGACATCCCGCGCACGATCAGTGGCAAGATCAGCGAACTGGCCGTGCGCAACGTGGTGCACGGCCGCCCGGTGAAGAACACCGACGCACTGGCCAATCCCAAGGCGCTCGACCTGTACCGCGATCTGCCCGAACTGAACGATTAGGGCGTCAGCTTGGGCCGCCCGCCCGCGCTGAGCGCGGCGGCAGTGGCTTCCGCCGACTCGCGCACCTGCTCGGACAGTTCGTCGACCACCCTTCGCAGCCGGGCCTTGCGCTTGCGCGCGCTGGTTCCGTACGAATACCGCGCGGCCGCGAATACGGCGCCAAAGGTGAGGCCGGCGAATCCGACCACGCCCGCGATGCCCAAGTTGCCGGCCAGCGCGAACATGCGCGCCGAGATGCCGATCGTGCCGGCCGTCAGGTAGGCGCCGCCGACCAGCCCGATCACCCGTGCCTGACGCGCCAGCGCTCCCAGATTCTCCGCCGCGCGGATCGTGGTCTTCCCATGGCGCGACACCACGGACACGTGCACCGACCGGTTGCGCGCCAGCGACGTCCAGGTGAGCGAGCGCCCCACCGCAGACACTGCCCCCGCCTGCTCCATGCGGCGACGAATGATGTCGGCAAGCAGGTCGAAGTCCGCTTCCGCCGTCTCTCCTCCCACCACGGCTTCGAACTCGATGTTCATCGGCGCGCCCAGCAGCCTCGACGGCGTCGGGCTCACGTCCGTCACCGTCACCAGCGGTGACGCCGGCGCGGCGGCCGCGCGCACCAGCCCATGCTCGGCCATCGCATGCTCCACGTATTGCGCCGGGATCCCCGCTTCGAGCGCCGCCTCGCGCACCGCCCCGAGCGCGAACCCCGACGTGCGGCTGGCATCGGCCGCCGCATCGCGTGGCTTGGGCACGGGCAACGGCCGCGGCTGCACGCCGGTCATCGCTTGCAGCGCCGCGGCGCGCGCCCAGATCGCCTGCGCCTCGTCGTCCGACACCACCGCCGGAGCGGCCGACGCCGCGCTCGCCCGCGCCGCGTCGCGCGCCACCTCCGCCTCCGCGGCGCGCAGCGCATCCGCCAACTCGGTGCCCGTCTGGTACCGCGTCTCCGGATCCTTGGCCAGGCAGCGATCGATGATCTCGGCCAGCGCGCGCGGCACGCCGGGCGCCATGGTGAGCAGCGGCGGCGGCGCCGTGTTCACCTGCGCCACCAGCACCGCGGAGGCCAGCGGGGCGTCGAACGGGAATCGTCCGGCGAGTGCAAAGAACCCCACCACGCCCAGCGAGTAGAGATCGCTCCGGCCGTCCAGCGCGCCGCCCAGCACCTGCTCGGGGCTCATGTAGTACACCGTGCCCAGCAGCTGCCCGGTGGCGGTGAGCGGGACGGCTTCCACCAGCCGCGCGATGCCGAAGTCGGTGACCATCGCGCGTCCCGAACGCTGGTCGATCAGGATGTTCTCGGCCTTCACGTCGCGGTGCACCACGCCGTGCGCATGCGCGTGCGCCAGTGCGAGCGCGGCGTCGTGCAATTCGCGGAGTACTTCCCGTGGGTCGAGGCTGCGCGCGTCCCGCACGCGGTCGGCCATCGAAGGGCCATCCACGAACCCCATGGCGAAGAACACCTGCCCGCCGATCTCGTCGGCGCGGTAGATGGGCACGATGTTGGGGTGCGACAGCGCCGCCGCCGTGCGCGCCTCGCGGAGAAAGCGCTCGCGGATCTGCGCGTCGGTGGCCAGATGCGGCGGCAGCGTCTTGATGGCCACCGGGCGGTCGAGCTTGAGGTCGCGGCCCAGGTACACGATGCCCATGCCCCCGCGTCCCACCTCGCGCTCCAGCGCATACTGCCCCGCCAGCAGCTGCGCGAAGGCCTCGAACTCCGGACTCTGGGATGTCATGGCTGTGAGGAGCTACGCGCCGGCCCCGGCACCGGTTTCAACATCGACGCCCCGACCGTCGCGAGCGGTGCGGGGCTCGACGCGATCGACTCCCGCGCCTGTTCGGCCAACTCCTCGGTCAGCGCGCGCATCGTCCGCCGCCGCTTGCCGCTGGCCAGCACGAACGCAGTGCGCGCTCCCAGGTAGGTCAGCACCACGGCGCCCGCCTCGATGGAGAACGCCAGCAGCGGCGAGTGCATCTTGCCCATGCCGAATCCCATCGCCACGCCAAAGAACCCGGCGCCCACGCCGCCCATGATCCCGCCGAACAGTCCGCCCGCGAACTGGCGCAGGTTCTCCACCACGCGCACCGTGGTCTTGCCGCCGCGCGACAGCACTGAGACGTGCACTGCGCGTTGCCGCGACATCGTGTTCCAGGTGAGCGAGCGGCCCACCGACGTCAGGGCGCCCGCTTCACCCACCCGCCGCCGGATCACGTCCACCAACAGGTCGAAGTCGCGCTCCGGCATCTCGGCGCCGACCACCGCTTCGTACTCGATGCTCGTGGGCGAACCCGCCAACAGCGACCGCTTGGGACTCACGTCATTCACCCGCACGGCGACGGCCGCCGCGCCATCAGGCGTGCGCACCAGCCCATGCTCCGCCATCGCGTGCTCCACGTACTGCGCCGGAATGCCGGCCTCCTCCGCCGCGTTGCGTACCGCCGCCAGTTGGTAGCCCGACGTGCGGTTCGCATCGGCCGCCGCGTTGCGCGCTCGGGGGATGGCCACCGGTCGCGCCTGCACGCCCGTCATCGCCTGCAGCGCCGCGGCTCGCTCCCAGATGGCCTGTGCTTCCTCGTCCGACACCACCGTCGGGGCGCCCGCAACCACCGGCGCACGCGCTGCGTCCCGCGCCACTTCGCCTTCCGCGGCGCGCAGCGCATCCGCCAGCTCCGCGCCCGTCTGGAACCGCGCTTCGGGATCCTTGGCCAGGCAGCGATCGATGATCTCCGCCAGGGCGCGCGGCGCGCCGGGATCCACCGTCAGCAGGGCGGGCGCCGCCTTGGTCACGTGCGCCACGAGCACGGCCGAGGCCAACTCGGCGTTGAAGGGAAACCGCCCGGAGAGCGCGAAGAACCCCACCACGCCCAGTGAATACAAGTCGCTCCGCCCATCCAACGGATCGCCGCTCACCTGCTCGGGGCTCATGTAATACACCGTGCCCAGCAGTTGGCCGGTGGCGGTGAGCGGCGCGGCTTCGGCCAGCCGCGCGATGCCGAAGTCCGTCACCATCGCCTGGCCGGTGGCGGCGTCGAGAAGAATGTTCTCCGCCTTCACGTCCCGGTGCACCACGCCGTGCGCGTGGGCGTAGCCGAGCGCCGACGCCACGTCCCGCATCGCGCGCAACACGTCGCGCGGGTCCAGCCGCCCCTGGGCTCGCACGCGCTCGGCCACCGACTCGCCGTCCACGAATCCCATCACGAAGAACACCTGCCCGTCGATCTCGTCGGCGCGGTAGATGGGCACGATGTTCGGGTGCGACAGCGCCGCCGCCGTGCGCGCCTCGCGCAGGAATCGGTCGCGGATCTTCGCGTCGGTCGCCAGGTGGGGCGGCAGCGTCTTGATGGCCACGGGCCGGTCGAGCCGGAGATCGCGGCCCAGGTACACGATGCCCATCCCCCCGCGCCCGATCTCCCGCTCCAGGGAGTACTGCCCGGCGAGCAGGCGCGCGAACGCTTCGAACTCTGGGGGCGAAGACGGCATGGGGAGTGGGTGGCGGAACCGGCGCCGCCGGCCGATGTTGATGGTGGATGTAACATGCCCTGTCTCGCGGTGGCGCGCGAGTCCGTTAGATTGGACGCATATCACCGTCGCACGGCGGCATTCTTCTGCGAGGACCTGTGTATGGCCACCCAGACCCTTCCGGCGCCGGCTCAGGCGCATGATACGTTCCCGATCAACGGAACCGACTACATCGAGTTCTACGTCGGCAACGCCAAGCAGGCGAGCCTGTACTACCGCGCCGCCTTCGGGTTCAAGCTCGTCGCCTACCGCGGCCCCGAGACCGGCACGCGCGACCGCGCCAGCTACGTGCTCCAGCAGGGCAAGGTGCGGTTCGTGCTCACCACGGCCATCCGCCCCGACGGCGACGTCGCCCGTCACGTCCACGAGCACGGCGACGGGGTGAAGGACCTGGCCCTCTGGGTCAACAACGCCAAGACCGCGTACGCCAAGGCCATCAAGCGCGGCGCCGTGTCGGTGCGCGAGCCCGAGGTCATCCGCGACGAGCACGGCGAGGTGGTGATCGCCGCGATTCGCACCTACGGCGAGACCATCCATTCGCTGGTGGAGCGCAAGAAGTACAAGGGCGCGTTCCTGCCCGGATTCGTGGCCGTCGACCCCGCGTACCAGGGTCGGTCGGTGGGCCTCAAGTACGTGGACCACTGCGTGGGCAACGTCGAACTCGGCGCCATGAACCAGTGGGTGGGCTTCTACGAGAACGTGCTCGGCTTCTACAACCTGATCTCGTTCGACGACAAGGCCATCACCACCGAGTACTCGGCGTTGATGTCCAAGGTCGTATCGAACGGCAACGGGCGCATCAAGTTCCCGCTCAACGAGCCGGCGGCCGGCCGCAAGAAGTCGCAGATCGACGAGTACCTGGAGTTCTACCGCGGCCCGGGCGTGCAGCACATCGCCATGGAGACCGGCGATATCGTCAAGACTGTCTCCAAGCTCAAGAAGAACGGCGTGGAATTCCTCCCGGTGCCGTCCACGTATTACGACACCGTGCTCGACCGCGTGGGCCACATCGACGAGGACATCGCGCCGCTCAAGGAGCTGGGCATCCTCGTGGACCGCGACGACGAGGGGTACCTGCTGCAGATCTTCAGCAAGCCCGTGGAAGACCGCCCCACGGTGTTCTTCGAGATCATCCAGCGCAAGGGCGCCAAGAGCTTCGGCGCCGGCAATTTCAAGGCGCTGTTCGAAGCCATCGAGCGCGAGCAGGGACTGCGCGGGAACCTCTGATGCCCTTCTACCATACGCTGGGCCAGATCCCTCGCAAACGGCACACCGTCTTCCGCAAGCCGGACGGCGGATTGTACGCCGAACAGTTGATGGGCCACGAAGGCTTCACCGGCACCTCGGCGCTGCTGTATCACGTGTATCCGCCCACCACCGTGAAGTCGGTCAAACGGCTGCGCGAGATGAAATACGAGCCCGATCCCGACCATACGCTCAAGCACCGTCACTTCCGCACCTCGGGCATCAAGCCGCACGGCAGTCCCACGCTCGACCGCACGCCGCTCCTGTTCAACCGCGACATCGCGATGCTGTACGTGGAGCCCACCGAGCGCGACGAGCACTTCTATCGCAATGCGCAGGGCGACGAGGTGGTGTACGTCGCCAAGGGGAGCGGCGTCCTCGAGACGCAGTTCGGCGACCTCCCCTTCGGCGAGGGCGACTACGTCGTCATCCACCGCGGCATCATGCACCGCTACCAGCTCAACACCGACGAGCAGGCCAAGCTCCTGGTGTTCGAGAGCCGCGGCCACGTGCGCACGCCGCAGCGCTACCGCAACGAGTTCGGCCAGCTCAAGGAGGGCGCGCCCTACTCCGAGCGCGACATCCGCATTCCCGAGGAGTTGCGCACGCACGACGAGAAGGGCGACTTCCGCCTACTCGTCAAGCAGTACAACGGGCTCAACGAATACGTCATCGATCACCATCCGCTCGATGTCGTGGGCTGGGACGGCTACTTCTATCCATGGGCGTTCAACATCCGCGACTACGAGCCGATCGTGGGACGCGTGCACCAGCCGCCTCCGGTGCACCAGACCTTCGAGGGCGACGGGTTCGTGATCTGCTCGTTCTGCCCGCGCCCGTACGATTTCGATCCCAACTCGGTGCCGGCGCCGTACAACCACAGCAACGTGGATTCCGACGAGGTGCTGTACTACGCCTCCAGCGAGTTCATGAGCCGCAAGGGCATCGAGTTCGGCAGCATCACGCACCACCCCGACGGGATCCCGCATGGTCCCCACCCGGGCCGCGCCGAGGCCTCGATCGGCGCCAAATACACCGACGAGTTGGCCGTGATGATGGACAGCTTCCGGCCGCTCACGGTTGCCAGAGCCGCGCTCCCCATCGAGGACCCGGAGTACTTCCGGAGCTGGGTCGACGCCCAGCACGCGGCCTTCAATCCACCGACTTCCTGACCGCTTCTCGGTCGAGACATGCATAAGACAATTCTGCAACCTGTGGCAGCCCGGGCCATCGTGCCCGAGCTGGCGCAGGCCAGGCACCCCGACGTCTGGGTCTATCGCTACCACGACGCCGCCAACAACTGGACCCTCAGCATCGCCACCCACGCCGAGCCGGGCTCGAAAAAGCTCTCGCTCGGCGGTTTTCGTATCGCGCCCGATTCGCGCGTCAGTTCACCGGGCTTCACCACCGACCACGAGGCCATCGGCCTCGCCATGGGCATGGAGGAGAAGGTCCACTGGTCGCGCGTGATCCGCGTGGGCGGACCGCTCACGCTCAAGAGCATCGCCCGCATCTGCGGCGGCAAGTGCGTGCTGCAACCCACGGCCGATGCGCGGGTGGGCCAGCCACGCGACCAGGCGCTGCTCGATTGGGCCGTGTCGTGCTTCAGGGATGTGGAGGCCAGCGGCGGGTTCTACCTCACCACGGGCCAGGACCTGGGCCACGGCATCATGTCCGACGGCAAGACGCCGTCGCTCTCCTACCTCAACGCGCGGTACAAGGGGAGCGTCATCGCCGACACGTCCGGGCCCACCGGCGAGGGCAACTACCAACTGCTCAAGGGCATGCTCCGCGCCCTCGGCATCGACCTCGCGAACGCCACCGTAGGGCTGATCGGGGCGGGGAACATCGGCATGCACATGATCGCGCGGCTGCGCGAGCACGGCACCACCATGCTGGTGGCCGAGGCGCGTGCGGATCGTCGCAAGGAACTGGAGGCCACGGGCATCAAGACCTGGGCGCCGGAAGACGAGCACGCGCTCCTGGCCGTCCCCATGGACGCCGTGGTCGTGAACGCCGCCGGCGGCACGCTCGAGTCGGCCGCCGTCTCGGCCATCTGCGGCAACGCGCGCGTGCGGGTGGTGTGCGGGTCGGAGAACCTCGTGATGCCAGATGCGAAGGACGCGGAGCGCCTGCGCGCGGCCGGCAAGGTGTACGCGCCCACCGAGCTCGGCGGGATGATGGGCTATCTCACCGCGGCGGAGGAGTATCTGGCGCACCTCGAGGGCGTGCCGTTCGACGTGCACACGCTGCTCGAGGCGGCCAAGCGGCTGGACACCGCGGGGTTCGAAGCCACGTCACGCGTGAAGGCCGGCGGCTTCAAGGAGTCGTTCGAGGACGCGGTGCACGGGTTGTACGGGGACGCGAACTGACGGAGCGTCCGCAGTAAGCGGCGGGCAGTGGGCAGTAGTCTGCCCGCTGCCTTCCGCCCATCGTCTATCGGTTCTTGAACGCCCCGATCGCGCTCCGCGTGAACTCCGACAGCACCAACGTCCCGCTCATCTCGGCGCGCTCGGTGAGCAGCAGTTCCCACTCCTCGGTGCCGGTCCAGAACACGCGCTTGAGCTGTGCCATCGCGTCGGGATTCGATTTGGCCAGCGTCGCGACCAGCGCGTCGAGCCCCGCGTCCATCTCCCCCGCATCCGCATACACCCGCGAGTAGAGCCCGTGCCGCTCGCACCACGCCGCGTCGCGCCAGTCGGCGTCCACGGCCATCGCGCTGAACGCGGCCAGCCCGATCTTCCGCTCGATCACCGGTCCCACCACGAACGGCCCGATCCCCACCGCCAGTTCGCTGAGTCTGGCCGATGCCGCGCGCACGGCCACGCTGAAGTCCGAAGCGGCCACCAGCCCCACGCCGCCGCCGGCCACCTTCCCGTGCACCCGCGTCACGATGAACTTGGGCGCCCGGATCATCGCCAGGATCACGCGCGCGAACCCGCTGAAGAATTCCTTGCCCGACTCCGCGTCCTGGATGGCCGCCAGTTCGTCGAACGAGGCGCCGGCGCAGAACGGACCCGTGCCCTCGCTCCGCAGCACGATCACCTGGGCCCGAGGGTCGGCGCCGGCGGCCGCGATCTGCACCGCGAGCATCCGGAGCAGCGCCCCGGGCAGCGCATTCCCCTTGGGATGGCCGAACGCGACGGTCGCGATCCCGTGGGATATCTCGAGTGTCACGTCGCCGGCGGTGCCCACGGCGGCGCGGTCGTTGGCATGCATAGGCACGGAACATACCCTCCCGCTTCGATTGTCCAAGGTCAAGGTGCCCCATAGATTTAACACGACGCCCGCGAACCGGAGTAGCGCATGGACCAGAAGCCGCAGGCCACCGCCGAAGATCCCGTCAAGCTCTCGGAGTTCGAGGCGCGCATCGCCGCCGGCGAGTCCATCGAGCCCAAGGACTGGATGCCGGAGCGCTACCGCAAGCAGCTCACGCGCATGATGTCGCAGCACGCCCACTCCGAAATCGTGGGCATGCTCCCCGAAGGCAACTGGATCACCCGCGCCCCCAGCCTCCGCCGCAAGATGTCGCTCATCGCCAAGGTGCAGGACGAGGCCGGCCACGGGCTGTACATCTACTGCGGCACCGAGACGCTGGGCGTCGATCGCACCGAACTCGTGGATCAGCTTCTCGACGGACGCGCCAAGTACTCCAGCATCTTCAACTACCCCACGCTCAGTTGGGCCGACATGGGCGTCATCGGGTGGCTGGTGGACGGCGCCGCCATCGTCAATCAGACGGTGCTGGCCAAGGCGTCGTACGGACCCTATGCGCGCGCCATGATCCGCATCTGCAAAGAAGAGAACTTCCACAAGCGCCAGGGCTACGAGATCGTCGCCACGCTCGCCAACGGCACCCCCGCCCAGAAGGCCATGGTGCAGGAGTCGGTGAACCGCTGGTGGTGGCCGTCGCTCATGATGTTCGGCCCCAGCGACAAGGACTCGCCCAACTCCGCCGAGCTGCTGCGCTGGAAGGTCAAGCACAAGACCAACGACGAACTCCGCCAGCGCTTCGTGAACCTCACGGTGCCGCAGGCGCAGGCGGTCCACCTCACGCTGCCCGATCCCGATCTCACATACAACGAAGCGACCAAGGATTGGGAGTTCGGCGAGATCGACTGGACCGAGTTCTATGAGGTGATCAAGGGCAACGGGCCGTGCAATCGCGAGCGCCTCGAGGCGCGGCGCGCCGCGCACGAGAACGGCCGTTGGGTGCGGGACGCCGCCTCCGCCCATGCCCTCAAGCATCGCGCCGCCACGGGCACCGAAGCCGCCTGACCCCACGACCATGGCCAACGATTCGAACGCCGACGTGACCGACGACAGCCAGTGGCCGCTCTGGGAAGTGTTCACCCAGAGCAAGCAGGGCGCGCCCCATGAGCACGCCGGCAGCGTGCACGCCGCCGACGCCGAGCAGGCGCTGCAGAACGCCCGTGACGTGTATGCGCGCCGCGGCGAGGCGATCAGCCTCTGGGTGGTGCCCACGAGCGCCATCGTCGCCTCCATGCCGGGCGACGCCGGCCCGTTCTTCGACCCCGGCAACGACAAGGCGTACCGGCATCCGCAGTTCTACAAGGTGCCGCGCGGAGTGCGCGGGCTGTGAGCGAACCCATCGTCGCCGCTCCCCGCACGACGGCGGTGGCCAATCCGCTGTTCGAGTACATCGTGCGCATGGCCGACGACCGCCTCGTGCTCGGTCATCGGCTCTCCGAGTGGTGCGGACACGGCCCGATTCTCGAAGAGGACATCGCGCTCTCCAACATCGCGCTCGATTTCATCGGCCAGGCCAGCGCGATGTTGGCGCTGGCCGGCCAGGTGGAAGGGAAGGGGCGCGACGAGGACGCGCTGGCGTACTTCCGCGACGAGCATGACTTCCGCAACGCGCTGCTCGTGGAGCAGCCCAACGGCGACTTCGGCGCCACGGTCGTGCGCCAGTTCCTGTTCGACGCTCACAGCGTGCTGTCCCTCGACGCCCTGGCGCGGTGCGCCCACCCGCAACTCGCGGCGCTCGCCGCCAAGAGTCTCAAGGAAGATCGCTACCACCTGCGGCACAGCAGCGAGTGGATGCTCCGCCTGGGCGACGGAACCGCGGAGAGTCACGCCCGCGTGCAGCGCGCCCTCGACGAGCTGTGGCGGTTCACGGGCGAGCTGTTCGAGTCCGACGCGATTGACACCGCCGTGGCCGCCCAGGGCATCGTCGTGGACCACGAGTCCATCCGCGCGCGCTGGCACGACATCGTGGCCGACGTGGTGAAACGCGCCACGCTCACGCTCCCCGGCAACGTACCCATGGCCTCGGGCGGCCGCCGCGGCCGGCACAGCGAGCACCTCGGCCACCTGCTGGCCGAAATGCAGATCGTCGCCCGCTCGCACCCCGGCGCCAGCTGGTGAACGCCGCGCGTCCGGGTCGCGACGACGTCCTGCGCATCCTCGGCACGGTGATGGACCCCGAGGTGCCGGTGCTCAGCGTGGTCGAACTCGGCATCATCCGCGATGTGGACGTGGGCGACGCCGGCGTGAAGATCACCATCACCCCCACGTATTCCGGCTGTCCCGCCATGCACACCATGGAAGAGGACATGCGCGGCGCGCTCGCCGGCCACGGCATCACCGCGGTGGAGTTCCAGACGGTGTACGCACCGGCGTGGACCAGCGACTGGATTCCCGCCGAGGCTCGTGAGAAGCTCCGCCGGTTCGGCATCGCTCCGCCGGGCCCCGCCGATCAGGGCGGGTTGATCGCCCTCACTCGGCGCGCGGCGCCCGTGGCGTGCCCGTACTGCGGATCGGCGAATACCGAGCGCCGGAGCGAATTCGGGTCCACCGCGTGCAAGGCCATCCACTTCTGCAACGCCTGCAGCCAGCCGTTCGACGAGTTCAAGCCGTTCTGAGTTTCTGCGAACGGCAACGGCAACTGCCTTGAACTACGACTAGACGGATTGGGCGAATCCACGGATCAAACTGCAACTGCAACTGCACTAATCGGGGGAACCGCTCCGCCATCGAGATCTGGATGGCGGAGCAGTTCCCCCAGTGGTTTGGCAGTTGAGGCTGTTGCTGTTGCCGTATCCGTTGAATCCGTCCAATCCGCCTCATCGTGGTCCAAGGCTGTTGCCGTTGCCGTGCGATCTGTCCGGCCACGGCCGCGCTACGTCGCCAGCAATGCCTCGATCCGCGCCGCGATCCCCTCCACACTGGGCAGCACCGCGTCCAGCAGCACCGGGTGGTACGGCATCGGCACGTCGTCCACCGCCAGCCGGTCCACCGGCGCATCCAGATGCCAGAACGCCTCACGCGCCACCGTCGCCGCGATCTCGGCGCCGAACCCCGCCGTGATCGTGTCTTCGTGCACGATCAGGCACCGGCCGGTCCGCGTTACGGATTCCAATATGGCATCGCGGTCCCAGGGCGCGATCGTCCGCAGATCGTACAGGTCCACGCCCGCCCCGGCCCCCAGCCGGTCCACGGCCTCCACGCACCGCAGCGCCATCGCGCCCCAA
The DNA here is from genome assembly GCA_035533755.1 of Gemmatimonadaceae bacterium. NCBI lineage: Bacteria > Pseudomonadati > Gemmatimonadota > Gemmatimonadia > Gemmatimonadales > Gemmatimonadaceae > Gemmatimonadaceae bacterium. The sequence continues at coordinate 26,450 of DATLTC010000067.1, read as the reverse complement.
CTCACCACCGTGATCCGCTCCCCGGCGCGCAGCCGGTTCGCCTTGCCGAACGGGAGCACGTAGTCATCGCCCGGATAGTGCGCGCTGCCGTCGCTCGTCATCAGCAGCGACCGATGCTCGAAGAAGATGGTCGGGTTCCGGCCGCGCATCGCCGACCGCAACAGCCCCACCGCGTCGGCGGCGTTGGACGGCATGGCCAGTTGCCACCCGATGGCGTGCGCGAACCGCACCTCGTCGCTCAGGCTGTGCCACGGGTCGCCCACGTCCTTCCCGAATCCGCCCGGCATGCGCACCACGATCGGCGCCGCGAACTGGTTGGCCGTGCGCCACCGCATGGTGCCGCAGTTGTTGAGCTGCTCCGTGGCCGGATCCGCATACTTGCGGAACTGGATTTCCGCCACCGGCATCAGCCCCGCCATCGCCATGCCCACGGCCCGCCCCACGATGCCTTCTTCGGAGAGGCTGGTGTCGAACACCCGATCGGCCCCGAATGCCTTCTGCAGCCCTTCGGTCACCAGGTGCACGCCGCCCTTCACCCCCACGTCCTCACCGAACACCAGCACCTTGGGATTGCGCGCCATCTCGGCCTTGAGCGTGCGCCGCACCGCCTCGGCAAACCGCACCATGTCGCCGTCGGCGGACGGCGTGTCCGATCCGCCAAGCGCGGCGAGATCGGCGTCCGACAGCCCGCCCACGGTCTCGGGGTCGCCGTCCCGATGCGCCTCGGCGTACAGGAACCGCTTCACCGTCTCCGGCGCGGGCGCCGGACGAGCCCGCGCCCCGGCCAGCGCCCGGTCCACGTCGCGCGCGACGTCGGCTTCGAGCGCGCTCCAGTCTCCGGCCGACATCACCGCCGGCACGAGATAGTCGCGCAGCCGCGGCAGCGGATCGCGCGCCGCGTCGGCCGCGATCTCGGCCGCCGTGCGATATCCCTTCTGATTGTCGGGGCCGGAATGGCTGCACAGCCGCGGCACGGTGAGCCGGATCAGCGCCGGACCCCGGCCTGCGCGCACATGGTCCGTCACGGTCTCGAGCAGCCGTGATGCTTCGGCGGGGTCGGTGCCGTCGCCGTCGCGCACGAACAGATTGCCGAACGAGGCCAGGTTTTTCGCGATGTCGCCGCCCGGCGTCTGCATCTGCCCCTTCACGGAGATGCCCAGCCCGTTGTCTTCGATGTAGAACAGCATCGGCAGGTTGAGCGTCGTGGCCATCGTCAGCGCCGACCAGAACCCGTTGGTCGCCACCGAGCCTTCGCCCCCGAGGGCCACGCTAAGACATCCCGCGTACGATCGGTCGTTGAGCGTGTCGCGGTGGTAGGTGATGGCCTGCGCCCAGCCCGCCGCGGGCGTGTACTGCGAGCCCACGTCGCCCGACATCGGCAGCACCATCGGCCCGCTGCGCCGCGGCATGTTGCACACCACCCCGATATCGCGGCCGTCGCTGAACCCGCCCGAGCGGCCCAGCGGACTGGCCAGCGCGTCCTCGATCCCCAGGCCCATCGAGAGCAACAGCGGCCGCGACCGGTAGTACGCGCCCGCCGCATCGTGCGTGCCCGTGAGCAGCGAACCCAGAATCGCCTGCGCCATGTCGTGCCCGCGCGCCGAGAACTGGTAGAGCACCAGGTGATCCTTGGGCACCGACGCGCGATTCTTGTTCGTCGTCTCCTCGACGTCGTCGAGGGCGCGCGACACCAGCGTGTGGTAGGCGATCTTCCGCCAATCGAAGTTGGGATTGACGGCCGCGCCTGGCGCGGCGGCAGCGGACTTGGACGGCGACTTCGTGGGCATCGAACCTCGCACGGATTGACGACACACCCTCGGGATCGCGGCTGGGGCCGCTCCCGAAGAATTCCGCTCTCAAATCTGGACGGAGCGCGCCCGGAAGGCGAGAGTCTGGTGCGCATCGCGTCCCGGATCGGATATCTTTAGCCGCTGGCGTACCCCCTTGGTCCCGAGGACCCGGATGGCCTACCAGTTCATCACCTGCACCCTCAGCGAAAGCGTGGCGACGATCACCCTCGATCGCCCCGATGTCCTGAACAGCTTCAACCGCGCCATGGCCCTGGAACTCCAGCTCACCCTCGGCGCGCTGGCCAAGGACCCCATGGTGCGGGCCATCCTGCTCACCGGCAACGGGCGCGCGTTCTGCGCCGGCCAGGATCTGGGCGAGGCGGTGCCCGCCGCCGGTCCGCTCCCCGACCTCGGCGACATCGTGCACGACGGATACAACCCGATCGTCCGCCTCATCCGCGCCATCGAGAAGCCCGTGATCTGCGCCGTGAACGGCGTGGCCGCCGGCGCCGGCGCCAACCTCGCCCTCGCCTGCGATATCCTCATCGCGGCCGAAGAGGCGTCGTTCATCCAGAGCTTCTCGAAGATCGGCCTCATCCCCGACACCGGGGGCACGTTCTTCCTGCCCCGGCTCGTCGGCTTCCATCGCGCCACCGCGATGATGATGCTGGGCGAGAAGGTCTCCGCCGCGCGCGCCAAGGAGCTGGGCATGGTGCACGACGTCGTGCCGCACTCCGTGCTGCACGACACCGCCCTCGGCCTCGCCCGGAATCTCGCCGCCCAGGCCACGCGCGGCTTCGGTCTCACCAAGCGCGCGCTCAACCGCTCGCTGGGAAACGACCTCGATTCGCAACTCGAATTCGAGGAGGAACTGCAGCGCGAGGCGGGCCGCACCAGAGACTACGAGGAAGGCGTGCGCGCCTTTCTCGAAAAGCGCAAACCAAACTTCACGGGGCAATGACCATGCCGCTCGGGGCCGACACGGTAGTGGGCGTGGTGGGCGCCGGCGCGATGGGCGCCGGGATCGCGCAGGTGGCCGCCACGCGCGGCCATTCCGTCATCCTCTCCGATGCGATTCCGGGCGCGCTCGATCGTGCGCGCGCCGCGCTCGACGCATCCCTCACCCGCCAGGTCGACAAAGGCACACTCAGCCGCGAACAGGCGGCCGCCGCGCTCGCCCGCGTCACATGGGTGGCCGGAATCGGCGAGGCCGAGTGGGCGCGGTTCGCGCCCTGCGGGCTCGTCGTCGAGGCGATTCTCGAAGACCTCACCCTCAAGAAGGCCGTGTTCTCGGCCCTCGAACGCGTCGTCGCGCCCGACGCCGTGCTGGCCACCAACACATCGTCCCTGTCGGTGGCCGCGCTCTCTTCGGCGTGCACGCAGGCCGGGCGCGTCGTGGGCATCCACTTCTTCAATCCGGCTCCGGTGATGCCGCTCGTCGAGATCGTCGGCGCCATCACCAGCGATCCGGCGGTCACCGCCGAGGCCCGGCGGTTCATCGACGGGTGGGGCAAGACCACCGTCGTCGCTGCCGACACGCCGGGATTCATCGTCAATCGCATCGCGCGCCCGTTCTACGGCGAAGCGCTGCGCATCGCCGAAGAGGGCATCGCCGATTACGCCACCATCGACTGGGCCCTGCGCGACACCGCGGGTTTCAAAATGGGCCCGTTCGAGCTCATGGACTTCATCGGCAACGACGTGAACTACGCCGTCACCTGCTCGGTGTTCGAAGCCATGTACTACGATCCCCGCTATCGTCCCGCGCTCACCCAGCGGCGGCTGGTCGAGGCGGGGCGGCTGGGCCGCAAGACCCGGCGCGGCTACTACGACTACCGCGACGGCGCCGCCGCTCCCACTCCCACCCGCGACGCCGCGCTCGCCAAGCGCGTCGTGGACCGGGTCGTCGCCATGCTGGTCAATGAGGCCGTCGACGCGCTGCATCTGCGCGTGGCCACGGCCGCCGACATCGAGCGGGCGATGACGACGGGCGTGAACTACCCCAAGGGCCTGCTCGCCTGGGGCGACGAGATCGGCGTGCGCGCCGTCCTCCAGCGCATCACCGCCCTCCAGGAAGAATACGGCGAGGATCGCTACCGGCCGAGCCCGCTCCTGCGGCGCCTCGCCAAGGAAGCGCGGAGAATTCTCCAGTGACCGCGGCCGGGTCGGCGGAGCAGGCGCTCGCCGAGACCGTGGTGCGCGGGATGCTGGCCCGCGACGAGTTCAGCCGCTGGCTGGGGGTGGAGCTGATCGATCTCGCCCCCGGGCGCTGCTCGCTCCGCATGAAGGTCCGCGGCGAGATGGTGAACGGCTTCGGCGTGTCGCACGGCGGCATCGTGTACTCGCTGGCCGACAGCGCGCTCGCGTTCGCCTCCAACACCAACGGGCGCGTCACCGTGAGCATCGAGAACAGCATCGGCTATCCGGTGGCGGTGCACCCCGGCAACATCCTCACCGCGATCGCGGTGGAGGACAGCGCCGCCAATCGCGTGGCCTTCTACACGGTCACCGTGCGCAACGAGGCCGGGGTCGCCGTGGCACTCTTCCGGGGCACCGTGTACCGCACCCGGCAATCGCACCTCCCTCAACCCGCCACCCCATGACCGACGCTTTCATCGTCGACGGCCTGCGCACTCCCATCGGCACGCTGGGCGGCGCGCTGAGCGACGTGCGGGCCGACGACCTGGCCGCCCACGCGATCGCGGCGCTGCTGGCGCGCCATCCGTCGGTGGATCCGGCGCGCATCGCCGACGTGATCCTGGGGTGCGCCAATCAGGCCGGCGACGACAACCGCAATGTGGCCCGCATGGCGCTGCTGCTGGCCGGCGTGCCGGTGAGCGTGCCCGGCGAGACCATCAACCGCCTCTGCGCCTCCGGCCTCAGCGCCGTGGCCAGCGCCGCCCGCGGCGTGAAGCTCGGCGAGGGCGACCTCTACGTGGCCGGCGGCGTGGAGAGCATGACCCGCGCCCCGTACGTGCTCTCCAAGGGCGCCAAGCCCTTCGCCCGCGACATGCAGCTGTTCGACACGAGCCTGGGCTGGCGGTTCGTGAATCCCCTCATGCAGGCCAGGTACGGCACCGATTCCATGGGGCAGACGGCGGAGAACGTGGCCGAGCAGTTCGGCGTGTCGCGCGACGACCAGGATGCGTTTGCCGCGCGGTCGCAGCAGAAGGCCGCCGCGGCGCGCGCCTCGGGGCGCCTGGCCGTGGAGATCGCCCCCGTGGAGATCGCGCAGCGCAAGGGCCCGCCGGTGCGCGTGGAGCACGACGAGTTCATCCGCCCCGAGACCACGCGCGAGGGGCTGGCCAAGCTGCGCCCCGCCTTCCGCACCGACGGCAAGGGCACGGTCACCGCCGGCAACGCCTCGGGGCTCAACGACGGCGCCGCGGCGCTGCTCATCGCCTCGGAGCGCGCCGTCAAGGAATTCCAGTTCACGCCCCGCGCCCGCGTGGTCGCCGCCGCCGCCGCCGGCGTCGAGCCGCGCATCATGGGCATGGGGCCGGTGCCGTCCACGCGGCGCGCCCTCGCCCTGGCTGGTATCACGCTCGACCAGATGGACGTCATCGAGCTGAACGAAGCCTTCGCGGCGCAGTCGCTCGCCTGCCTGCGCGAGTTCGGCCTGGCCGACGACGACCCGCGCGTGAATCCCAACGGCGGCGCCATCGCCCTCGGCCATCCGCTGGGCATGTCGGGCGCCCGATTGGCGCTCACCGCCACGCGCGAACTCGAGCGCACCAACACCCGCTACGCGCTCTGCACCATGTGCATCGGCGTGGGGCAGGGCATGGCGATGGTGCTGGAGCGCGCGTGATCTACGCGTTCGAAGGGTTCGTTCCCGTCGTGCACGAGTCCGCGTTCGTCCATCCGCAGGCGGCGGTCACCGGCAACGTGATCATCGGACGCGACGTGTACGTGGGACCGGGCGCCGCCGTTCGCGGCGATTGGGGCGGCGTCGTCATCGGACACGGCTGCAACGTTCAGGAGAACTGCACCATCCATGCCTTCCCGGGCGCCACCGCCGTGCTCGACGACAGCGCGCACATGGGACACGGTTCGGTGCTGCACGGCGGCCGCCTGGGGGAGAACGTGCTGCTCGGCATCAACGCCGTGGTCATGGACCACGCCGTGATCGGCGCCGGCTGCATCGTGGGAGCGCTCTGCTTCGTGCCCGCCAACATGGAGATCCCGCCGCGCAAGGTCGTGGTGGGCAACCCGGCCCGCATCGTGAAGGACGTGACCGACGAGATGCTGGCGTGGAAGACCGACGGCACGCGGGTCTATCACGCGCTGCCGGCGCGCATGCGCGCCGGGTGGATGCCCTGCGAGCCGCTGCGCGACGTGCCCGCCGACCGGCAGGAGCAGGAGCGCAACTACCGGACGTGGAACGAGACGAGGAACCGCCCATGAAGCTGCAGAACTACGCGCTCGGCCAGTGGATCACCGGCACCGGCACGCCCACCGAGCTCTTCCACGCCGTGACCGGCGAGAAGATCGGCGAGGCCACGAGCAGCGGTCTGGACTTCGAGGCGATGGCCGCCTACGCGCGGCGCGTGGGCGGCCCCAAGCTCCGCGCCATGACCTTCCACGAGCGCGCCCGCATGCTCAAGGCGATGGCGCAGTACCTGATGGAGCGCAAGGACCGCTTCTACGAGATCTCGGCCGCCACCGGCGCTACCACGCAGGATTCCTGGATCGACATCGAGGGCGGCATCGGCACCTTCTTCGCCTATGGCAGCCGCGGCCGGCGCGACTTTCCCAACGAGACCTTCTACGTGGACGGCGCCATGGAGCCGCTGTCCAAGCACGGCACCTTCGTGGCCCGCCACCTGTGCGTGCCGCTCGAGGGCGTGGCCGTGCACATCAACGCCTTCAATTTCCCGTGCTGGGGCATGCTAGAGAAGCTCGCCCCCACGTTTCTGGCCGGCATGCCGGCCATCGTCAAGCCGGCCACGGTCACCTCGTTCCTCACCGAGGCGATGGTCCGTACGATGATTGAGTCCGGCATCCTCCCCGACGGCGCGCTGCAGCTCATCTGCGGCAGCGCCGGCGATCTGCTCTCCCACCTGGAATGCCAGGACGCGGTGGCGTTCACCGGATCGGCCGCCACCGGGCGCATGCTCAAGGAGAGTCCCGCCATCGTCGAGCACGCGGTGCGGTTCAACATGGAGGCCGACTCGCTCAACTGCTCCATCCTCGGGCCCGACGCGGCGCCGGGCACGGAGGAGTTCGATCTCTTCATCAAGGAAGTGGTGCGCGAGATGACCGTGAAGGCGGGGCAGAAGTGCACCGCCATCCGCCGCACCATCGTGCCGCGCGGCATGGAGCAGGATGTCGTCAACGCGCTGCGTGCCCGGCTCGGAAAAGTCACGATCGGCGATCCGCGCGTGGAGGGCGTGCGCATGGGCCCGCTGGCCAGCCGCGGGCAGGTGCGCGACGTGGGCGAGAAGACGGCGCAGCTCCGCCAGGCGGGCGAGCTCGTATACGGCGGCGAGTCCGACTTCGAAGTGGTTGGCGCCGACCGCGACCAGGGGGCGTTCTTCGCTCCCATCCTGCTGGTCTGTGACGCGCCCTTCGCGCACCACGAGCCGCACGACGTCGAGGCGTTCGGGCCCGTGAATACGGTGATGCCGTACGCCAACCTCGAGGAGGCCGTCGAGCTGGCCAAACTGGGGCGCGGCAGCCTGTGCGGCTCGCTGTTCACCGCCAGCAGCGGCGTGGCGCGGCAGGTGGTGCTGGGCGTGGCCCCGTATCACGGCCGGATCATGGTGCTCGATCGCACCAGCGCCAGGGAGAGCACGGGGCACGGATCGCCGCTGCCCAACCTGGTGCACGGCGGCCCCGGGCGTGCCGGCGGCGGCGAGGAGATGGGCGGGGTGCGCGGCGTGCTGCACTACATGCAGCGCACGGCGGTGCAGGGCTCGCCCACCGTGCTCACGCAGGTGATGGACCAGTGGATGCCGGGCGCCGAGCAGCGGCGCGGCGGCGTGCATCCGTTCCGGAAGTATTTCGAGCAGTTGGAGATCGGCGAGACGCTCGTCACCGGCAGCCGCACGATCACCGAGGCGGACGTGATGGCGTTCGCCGAGCTGAGCGGCGATTTCTTCTACGCGCACATGGACGACGACGCGGCCCGCGCCTCGATCTTCGACAAGCGCGTGGTGCACGGCTACTTCGTGGTCTCGGCGGCGGCGGGCCTGTTCGTGGATCCGGCGCCCGGGCCCGTGCTGGCCAACTACGGCCTGGACAACCTGCGGTTCGTGAAGCCGGTGTACATCGGCGACACCATCCAGGTGCGCCTCACCTGCAAGCAGAAGACGGCCAAGGAGACGCCCGCCGGCGGGATCCCGCAGGGCGTGGTGGCCTGGGACGTGGACGTGCGCAACCAGCACGATGAACCCGTGGCGCTGTACACGATCCTCACGCTGGTGCGCCGTCAGGCGGCCTGAGATCGGTGCGTGGCGTCCTGATTGGCCGGCGATCGGCGCGTTCTGCGGTGTCACTTATCTGAGCAGCCGACATAATAGCTCCGGTATCGGTCACGATGACATATAGTCCAGATCGGTGGCCGTATGAATATTGAACGGCCAACTGCCGGATTTCGGGGCAGAATTTGCGATTTCGCCACCGCTGCGGGATCTGCCGGCTGCCGTCCAGCCGCGGGGCGAAATCATCGCGATTCGCGCCGACTTTCTGCGCCACAACGTCATGGTGAAAAAGCACTTACATAATTTGGACCGGCGCTCCACTGGCCCCGGACAAATGTGGGTGCCCCAAGGCGCAACTAGATGAATGTGTAAAGAGTGCCACGACGCACCCACTTTTTTGTGACGGGGCACTGTACCACAGGGGTTTACTGGTCGAATGACAAACCATTCAGACGCCGGACAGAGAATCGGACAATTTCGCCGAATTCAGCATTGCTGATGACGGCGGCGGTTCCCGGCAGGTTGCCGATCGCGCGAGAGCGCTTGAACGGCAAGGGTAAGCGCACGCACGGGCCGGCGACGGCTTCCGTGTGGTTTGCGCTTTTCAATCACTACCCCATCACTCGGAGGGGTGCATGAGGAGTTTGCTTCGAACACTACTCACCGCAACGGCGGGTCTCGCGCTCTGTGCAGCGTCGGCGTCCGCTCAGGGTGCGGCCAGAATCACCGGGCGCGTGACGTCGGATAACGGCGCCCCGCTGCCCCTGGCGAGCGTGAGCATCCCGTCGCTGGGCATCGGTGCATACACCGATGACGGCGGCCTCTACTCCATCCAGGTCCCCGGCGCGCGAGTGCCCAGCGGCTCGGTGGCGGTGACCGTGCGGCGCGTGGGCTACTCGCCCAAGACCGTGCAGGTCACGCTGGCGGCTGGTGGCTCCGTGGAGCAGGACTTCGTGCTCACGACGCTGCCCAACGTGCTGTCGGGCGTGGTCGTGACCGCGCTCGGCGTCCAGATGGAAAAGAGCCAACTGGGTACCGCGCAGCAGCAGGTGTCGAGCGGCGTGCTCAACAGTACGCACGACGCCAACGTGGTCAACGAGCTCGCCGGCAAGGTGGCGGGCGTGACGATCACCGGCTCGGGTACCCAAGGCGGGTCGTCCAACATCACCATCCGCGGCTCGAACTCCATCGGCGGCAACAACACCCCGCTGTTCATCGTGGACGGCGTTCCGGTGTCGACGGCCGATCGTGGCGGCAGCGTGAACGGCGCCTACGACTTCGGGTCGGCCATCAACGACCTCAACCCCGATGACATCGCCTCGGTGACGGTGCTCAAGGGCCCGAACGCCGCGGCGCTGTACGGATCGCGCGCCGCCAACGGCGTCATCCTCATCACCACCAAGACCGGCTCCGCGAGCGGCGGCAAGGTGAACACGTCGTACACGTCGAGCTACTCCTTCGACACGCCCTCGATCACGCCCACCTTCCAGAACCTGTACGGCCAGGGCGCCGGCGGTCAGTTCAGCTTCGTCGACGGCCAGGGTGGCGGCATCCAGGACGGTAACGACCAGAGCTTCGGTCCCCGCCTCGATGGCCGGATCATCGACCAGTTCACGTGCCCCACCGGTTGTCCGTGGGTTGCTCATCCGAACAACGTGAGCAGCTTCTTCCAGACGGGTGGCACGTTCGACAACAACCTGTCGTTCAGCGGCGGCACCGATCGCGCCAGCGCGCGCGTATCCGTCGGCACCGACGATTCCAAGGGCTACATCCCGAATAACTCGTTCCAGAAGTTCAGCGCCGCGCTCTCCGGCCAGCTCCAGGTGAGCAGCCGCCTGAGCACCAGCGCCAGCCTGAACTACATCAACAATCAGGCGCTGAACCGACCCGGCACCGGCTACAACGTCGGCATCCTGGAAGGCCTCTACGTGTGGTTCGGCCGCCAGGTGGACATGAACGCCCTCCGGCACGAGTTCTATCAGCCGAACGGCTCGCTGTACAACTGGAACTACAACTATCACAACAATCCGTTCTGGATCCAGTACGACAATCCCGAGCACGACGTGCGCAACCGCATGATCGGCAACGTGTCGGCCACGTACAAGCTCACCGACTGGCTCGATGTCACGGCCCGCACGGGTTCGGACATCTACAACTACAACCAGTCGCAGGAGTGGGCGGGCGGCAATCTGAACTTCGCCGACCCGGCGTACTCGGGTGCGTTTGCATTCCAGCAAACCGGATGGAACGAGAACAACAGCGAAGTTCTGGCCACGCTCCGCAAGACCATGAATTCGCACCTCGCGGTCAACGTGATCGCCGGCGCCAACCGCCGGTTCTCGCAGTACAACTACACGTCGCAGAGCACGGCCGGCATCTCGGTGCCGTGGATCTACAACGTGTCCAACGCCGCCATCACCCCGACCCTTAACCAGAACATCCAGAACCTTCAGGTGAACAGCGCCTACGGTTCGGCCTCGTTCACGTGGGATGATTGGTGGACGGTGGAAGGCACGGCCCGCAACGACTGGTCGTCCACGCTGCCCCGGGGACACAATTCGTACTTCTATCCCTCGGTCAACACGTCGTTGGTGCTCACCAACATGATCCCGTCGCTCAAGTCCAGCTTCCTGAGCTACTTCAAGCTGCGCGGATCGGTGGCCCAGGTGGGCGCCGATGCCTCGCCGTATCAGCTGGCCACCACGTACAGCGGCTCGTCGGCCAAGTTCTCCGGCCTGCCGTTGTACAGCATTTCCAGCACGATCTCCAACCCCACGCTCAAGCCCGAAATCACGCAGTCCGGTGAGGCCGGTGTCGAGCTCGGGCTGTTCGACGATCGCGCCAGCCTGGACATGAGCTACTACCGCAAGGCGACGCGCAACCAGATCATCAATCTGACGCTCGCGCCGACCACCGGCTTCGCGAACAAGTCCATCAACGCCGGCAAGATCGTCAACGCCGGCTTCGAGGCCCAGCTCAACGTCACGCCCATCCAGACCAACAATTTCCAGTGGAACGCGACGTTCAACTACTCCACCAACGCCAACAAGGTCGTCTCGCTCTATCCGGGGCTCACGACGATCGTGTTGAACAGCAGCTGGTACCAGAACGTCGAGGCCCGCGTGGGCCAGCCGTACGGCACGCTGTTCGGCTACACCTTCCTGCGCGATAGCGCGACCCACAAGCTGATCACCCTCAACGGTCTGCCGCAGATTGGACCGCGTAAGGTGCTCGGCAACGTGAATCCGCTCTGGATCGGCAGCTGGAACAACGAGTTCAAGTACAAGCGTTGGACCCTCAGCGGCCTGCTCGACTACCACGTGGGCGGCAGCATCTTCAGCGTGACCAACATGTTCGGGCAGTACACGGGCGTGCTGGCCAGCACCATCAAGGGCCGCGAAGTCGACTGGAACAAGCCCGGCGTGGTGGTGCAGGGTATCGACGGCAACACTGGTCAGCCCAACACCGTGAACCGCACGGCCGAGGACTACTACCAGTCGCTGTTCGCGATCAACGAGGCGTTCATCTACAGCGCGACGTATCTCAAGCTCCGCGAACTGCGCCTTGGATACGACCTGACCCCGAACCAGGCGCATCGGTTCTGGGCGCAGTCGGTGAACATCGCGTTCGTTGGCCGCAATCTGCTTGCGTCCAAGAAGATCCCGAACGTCGATCCGGAGTTCGCGTACGCGTCGAGCACGGCCGGCCTGGGCATGGAGTTCGCCAACCTGCCCAACACGCTGAGCTGGGGCTTCAACGTCCGGATCGTTCCGTGACCGTCCATTCCCGGAGAGCCAACCACATGAAGCACCCATCAAAGACATTGGTTGTCGCCGGGTTCGCGCTGCTTGTAGGCGCGACGGCGTGCAACAATGAGAATATCACCAACGTGAACCGGAACCCGAACGCGCCTACCTCGGCGCCGGCCGGTGCCGTGTTCACGCAAGCGGCCGCGAATGCCGTGGGCCGTTACCTCGGCACCGGCGTGCTCGATCTGCGCGGCACCGAGTGGACCTCGCAGCAGCTGTCCGAGGTGCAGTACCCGGACGAAGATCGCTATGCGCGGTTGCAGGCGTCTTCCACCACGGGCACGTTCAACGCGGCCTACACGGCCGAGTTGGAGAACCTCAAGAAGGTCGTGGCGCAGGGCCAGTCCGCCGGCCAACCGGGCGTTTGGGGCCCGGCGGCGGTGATGCAGACGTGGGCGTTCGGCTACATGACCGACGTGTGGGGCGACATCCCCTTCACGGCGGCGCTCACGGGCGACTCGGTCGGCGGCAGCCTCACGCCGGCGTACGATGCGCAGAAGGACATCTACACGTCCTTCTTCAAGACCCTGTCGGCGGTGTCGTCGGCCCTGGCCAGCGACCCGTCCACCGATCCTGGGCTCGGCAGCGCCGATCCCATCTACGGTGGCAGCATCTCGTCGTGGGAGAAGTTCGCCAACTCCCTGCATCTGCGTGACGCCATGCGGATCGTGAACGTCGATCCGGCCACGGCCAGCGCCGAGATCAAGGCGGCCCTCAGCGCCCCGGGTGGCGTGTTCGCGTCCAACGCCGACAACGCGACGTTCGCGTGGCCCGGCGACGGCGTGTTCAACAACCCGTGGGCCAACAACTTCTCGACTCGCGATGACCATCGCATGTCGCAGACGTTGATGAACATCATGCTGGGGCTCAACGACCCCCGCATTCCGATCTACGCGCAGCCCACGGTGGCCGATCCGACCAAGTATGCCGGAATGCCCAACGGGCTCGATGCGTCCACCGCCGGCACGTACTTCAACACCGCCTCGCGGCCTGGGGCGATCTTCTACCCCGGCGCCACGGCGTACGGATTCTACGGCGGCGCCGGCAAGACCTACCCCAGCAACATCATGACGTACGCTGAGGTGGCGTTCACGCAGGCCGAGGCGGCCGAGCGTGGATTGGGCGGCCTCACTGCATCGCAGGCGCCGGGCTTCTACAACGCCGGCATCACGGCCTCGATGAACCAATGGGGCGTCACTGATCCGGTCGCCATCGCGACCTACCTGGCGCAGCCCGCCGTGGCCTACCAGGGCGGCGCGGCTGGCCTCACGCAGATCGCCACGCAGAAGTGGCTGGCGCTCTACAGCGATGGTACCAACGCCTGGGCCGAGTGGCGCCGGACGTGCGTGCCGAGCACCGTGAAGGCTGGTCCGGCCGCGATCATCAACTACGTTCCGCGTCGCTTCGAGTACTCCACCACGGAGCTCTCGACCAACGCGGCCAACGTCAACGCCGCCATCGCGCGGCAGGGCCCGGATAACTTCGGAAGCCGCATGTACTGGGATACGAAGCCGACCGCGGCTCCCACGTACGTCAACGCGACGGCCTGCGCCGGGTCGTAAACCGGACGGACCGAAGCAGTGTAGACGAGAGCCCCCCGAGCAATCGGGGGGCTCTTCGTTTTCTCCCCTCCCGCACACCCCACGCCCCGCGCAATTTCAGGCATGCCGTCTCCGGATTCCTCCAAGCTTCGCCGATCGCTCGGCACCCTGCCGCTGGTGTTCATCCTGTACTTCACGGTCTCGGGCGGTCCGTTCACCACCGAGACGCTCGTGCATTCGGTGGGCCCGGGGCTGGCCCTCCTCATGCTCGTGCTCGTGCCCATCGTCTGGTCGCTGCCCGAAGCGCTGATCGTCGGCGAGCTGGCCAGCATGCTGCCCGAGGAGGGCGGCTACTACCGTTGGGTGGACCGCGCCTTCGGGCGCTTCTGGGCGTTCCAGAACGGCTGGCTCACCTGGATGTACTCGCTGGTGGACATGGCGCTCTACCCGCTGCTGTTCATACAGTACCTCCGGTACTTCGCGCCCTCGCTCACCCCCGAGCAGCAATGGTTCGTGTCGCTGGCCGTGATCTGGGGCGCCACGGCCATCAACCTGCTCGGCTCGGGCCGGGTGGGGCGGGCGTCGGTGGTGAGCGGCGTGTTCATCGTGTCGGGGTTCCTCGCCGTCACGCTGGCCGCGCTGCCGCACGCGGTGCACACGCCGTGGGTGCCGTTTGCGGTGCCGGGCCAGCACCCCGCCCAGGGCCTGGCCGTGGGCCTCTCGATCGCCCTCTGGAACTACATCGGGTGGGACAACGCCTCCACGGTGCAGGGCGAGGTGCGCGACGCCACGCGCAGCTATCCGCGCGCACTGGCCATCGCGCTTCCGCTGGTCGTGCTCGGCTATCTGACGCCGCTGCTGTCCACCCTCGGCGCCACCGATTGGACCACGTGGCGCGACGGCGGCTGGCCCGAGATCGCGCGCGCCGCCGCAGGGCGGATGGGGCCGTTCCTGGCCGACTGGGTGGCGCTGGCGGGGATGGTGAGCGCGCTCGCCCTGTTCAACGCGCTGCTGCTGGCGTACTCGCGCATTCCGTTCGTCATGGCGCAGGACGGGCTGCTGCCGCGCGCGCTGGCCGTCACGGACCGGCGGGGCACGCCCCGCAACGCCGTGCTCGCCGCCGCCGTGTGCTACTCCGCCTTCGTGCTCATGCCGTTCGGTCGGCTGGTCGTGGCCGACGTGCTGCTGTACTCGCTGGCGCTCTTCCTCGAGTTCGGCGCCCTCATCGCGCTGCGCAGGAAGGAGCCTGAACTGCGCGGCGCGTTCCGCATCCCCCTGCCGCGCGGCGGCGTGATCGCGTTGGCGTCGGCGCCGGTGGTGATCCTCGGCTTCGTGATTGCCGCGTCGTTCCGCGACGGCACCTACGGCGTGCCGGCCGTGGCCGGGAGCGCCGTGGCGATGATCGTGGGACCGATCTGGTTCTGGTTCGCCCGCCGCGCGGCGGCGCCCTACGGCCGCTTGTAGATCACGCCGTCCGTCATATGCAAGCACATGTGCGAGTGCGCTTCGATCACGCCCGGGATAAGCGTCGTGCCGGGAAGCATCACCGTGGTGGCGCCGGCGAGCAGCAGGGACACGGAGCGAGCGAGACGCATGATGTCACCCATGGGTCAGGGCGATGGGGGGGTGAGCACCGGCAGGCCGGCCGCCGTCCAGGCGTCGTAACCGCCGGTCATCGGAGTGATGTCCACAAAACCTCGCGCCGCGAGCACGCTCGCGCCAATCACGGCCCGCGTGCCGGTCTGGCACTGCACGATCACCGGTCCCTCGCGCGGTTGCCGGTCGGCCCAGGCGGCCAGGTCCCCGAGGGCCACGCCGACGGCGCCGGGAATGGCGCCCGACACTCGCTCGCCGGCGCTGCGCACGTCGAGCAGTAGCGGTGGCCGGTGGGTGGCCAGCCGGCGCCGCACTTCGGGCAGGTCGGCCGCGCCCAGCCGCGGCACCGGGCGGCCGGCGTGCCGCCGCGCGTCCAGCACGTCCGCGGCCACCGCCCACCCGGTCACGCGATCGAACCCGATGAGGTGCAGGCGGTGGACCAGCGGCGCGAGGTCGGCCGGATGGGCGACCAGCAGCACCACCGGCGCCTCCTCCGGCGCCACGGAGCCGAAATAGCTGGTGAACGCCTTGGACTTTGGCACGCACAGCGCGCCGGGTACGAAGCCGGCCAGAAACGCCGCCGACGAGCGCGTGTCCACCACCAGGGCGCCGTGGGCGATGGCGTCGTCCACCTGGCCCGCGGTGAGCTGGCGCGTCGCGGCGCCGGCCGCGGCCGCGGGTATGCCGTCACGATTCACCCGCTTCATCCGCGCGAAGTAGCGCGGCGGCTCGGGTTGCGCCGACAGGATGTCGCGCACGAACGCCGCTTCGTCGGGCTCGCGGAGCGCCGCGTTGGTGAGCCGCTCGTAGCCGAGCGTGGATTGCGGCATCGCGCCCAGCGCCTTGCCGCACGCCGAGCCGGCGCCGTGTCCGGGCCAGAGCTGCAGATGGTCGGGCAGGGGCTTCACCCGCCGTAGCGACGCGAACAGCTGGTGCGCCGACGCCTCCATGGTGCCGGCCACGTGCACCGCGCGCTCGAGCAGATCGGGGCGGCCCACGTCGCCCACGAAGATGAAGTCGCCGCTGAGCAGCCCCACCGGCTGGGCCGACACCGCGGTGTCCGTCACGAGGAACGACAGGTGCTCCGGCGTGTGTCCGGGAGTGTGCAGCACGTCGAGGCGGATGCCGCCGATCGTGATCGAGTCGCCGTCGTGGAGCAGGATGGCGTCCTGTGGTCCCACGACGTACCGCCAATCCGGCCCCCCGGCGCCTGACAGCAGCAGCGTCGCTCCGGTGGCGGCGGCCAGCGCCCGCGCGCCCGAGACGAAGTCGGCGTGGATGTGGGTTTCCGTCACGTGCGTGATCGTGAGTCCCTCGCTCGCCGCCGCGTCGAGGTACATCTGAAGATTCAGGTTGGGGTCCACGACGATGGCCTCGTGCGTGGCTTCGCAGCCCAGCAGGTAGCTGGCCTGCGCCAACTCGTCGTCGTACAGGCGTCTGAGGATCATGGGGTGGGTGGAGGGAAGCGTGCACGAAATCTACGCTCGTCCCGGAGGCGCCGGCCAACGCCCACTGGCGAGTGCGCGTACCCGGAGAGACGTTACTCAGCGTCCTGGCACGTTCCCCCATCCCTGCCACCAGCGAGATCGCCGAGTCATGCGAAGAGTCTCCCTCCCCCTCGCCGCCGTCCTCGTCATCGCGTCCGCCGCCGCGCTCGGCGCCCAGGCGCCCAAGCGGCTGCTCACTCCCACCGACTGGGACCATTGGATGTCGATCACCGGCACGGTGATCTCCAACGACGGTCACTGGGTGGCGTATTCGCTCACGCCGCAGGTGGGCGATGGGGAGCTCGTGCTGCGCACCACCACGGGCGCCACGGAGTATCGTCTCCCGCGCGGGTTCATCGGCCGGCCGGTCATGACGCCGGGCGCGGCGCCCACCGGGCGCGGTGGGCGGGGCGGGGTGCCGGGCGGGCAGATCGCGCCCAACTCGAAGTACGCGGTCGCGCTCACGTATGCACCGATGGCGGCGTTCGACTCGGCGCGCCACAGCGGGCGCGGAGGACGCGCCGGGCCGCCACCCAAGGCCAAGCTCGCGATCGTGGATCTCGCCACCGGCAACGTGACGACGGTGGCCGACGTCCGGTCGTTCCAGCTTCCGTCCTCGTCGGGAGACTGGCTGGCCTATCAACTGGACGCCGATTCCGCCGCAGGCGGCAATGGCGCCAACGGACGTGGCGGGCGCGGTGGGGCGACCGCGGATTCCAGCGGGGGGCGTCGCAAGACGCCGGGCTCCACTCTGGTGCTGCGCAATCTCGTGACCGGTGCCCAGACGGAGATCGAGCACGTGGCGAGCTACGCCTTTGACGACAGCGCCAAGTGGCTCGGCTACGCCGTGTCCACGCGCGACGGCGCCGGTGACGGCGCGTATGTGCGCGTGCCGGGCGCCGCCGCATCCACCGCCTTGATGATGGGCAAGGGCGACTATCGCGATCTGGCCTTCGATCGAGCCGGCGCCCAGGTGGCGTTCGTGTCCGACCGCGACGACTACGCGGCCAGGGATCCGCACTTCACGCTGTACTACACGCCGCTCAAGGACGCCAAGCCGGTGCCCGTGGCCACGGCGGGCACGCTCGGACGCGACCTGCTGGTGGCCGACTACGGGCGGGTGGCGTTCACGCGCACCGGCAGCGCCATCGAATTCGGCGTCGCGCCGCCCCGCCCGGACACCGTGCCGCACGACTCGCTGTACGACAAGGCGATCTTCGATCTCTGGACGTGGAAGGACGCGGAGTTGATCCCGCAGCAGAAGTCCGACGCGGCGCGCGACCGTGACAAGACGTTCCTCGTGCTCTATCACATCGGCGCCAGGAAGCTGGTGCAGCTCACCGACGACTCGGTGCCCAGCGCCACGGTCTCGCCGGACGGCCGCGTGGCCATGGAGACGAGCGGCGTGCCGTACGCCATCGAGTCGATGTGGGGCGACGGCGGCAACGACGTGTACGCGGTGGACGCCACCACGGGGCGGCGCACGCTGGTCAAGAAGGACCTGCGCGGGGAGCGCGCCGCGCTCTCGGCGGGCGGCAAGTTCATCACGTACATGGACGGTGGCCACTGGTATGCCTACGACCTGGGCACGGGACGCACCGCCGATCTCACCGGCGCGCTGCACGGCAACCGGTTCGACGACGAGATGGACGACCATCCCGACATCGCGCCGGCGTATGGCATCGGTGGGTGGACCATGGACGACCGGACGGTGCTGCTGTACGATCGCTACGACGTCTGGGAGGTGGACCCCACGGGGGCGCGCGCTCCGGTGGTCGCCACCGACTCCCTGGGGCGGCGCGAGCACCTGCGGTTGCGGGTGGTGGATCTCGACCGCGACGATCCGTTTCTCGATCCGCGCCAGCCGGTGCTGCTCAGCGCGTTCAACGAGGACACCAAGGCCGCCGGCTTCTATTGGATGCACCTGGGCGCGCGGGCCACGCCCGCGAAGATCGTGATGGCCGATGCGGACTACGGCACGCCCATCCAGGCCAAGCACGCCAAGGAACTCGTCGTCACGCGCGGCACGTTCGAGCAGTTCCCCGACCTCTACACGGGCACCGACCTGGCGCGGATCGCCAGGATCTCCGACGCCAACCCGCAGCAGGCGCAGTTCAACTGGGGCACCGCGGAGCTCGTGCACTGGACGAGCGCCGACGGCATTCCGTTGGAAGGCATTCTCTACAAGCCCGAGAACTTCGATCCGTCCCGGAAGTACCCGATGATCACGTACTACTACGAGCGGTTGTCGGACAACCTCTACCACTACGTGCCGCCGGGCGGACGGAACATCATCAACCCCACGCACTACGTGTCCAACGGCTACCTGATCTTCGAGCCCGACATCCCGTACGAGATCGGGTATCCCGGGCCGAGCGCGATGAAGGCCATCGTGCCGGGCGTGGAAGCGCTGCTGGCGCGCGGCTACGTGGATCCGAACGCCCTCGGCATCCAGGGCCACTCATGGGGTGGGTACCAGACGGCGTACCTGATCACCCAGACGCACATGTTCAAGGCGGCGATGGCCGGCGCGCCGGTGGCCGACATGTTCAGCGCCTACGGCGGCATCCGCTGGCAGTCGGGGCTCAACCGGTCGTTCCAGTACGAGCACACGCAGAGCCGCATCGGAGGATCGATCTGGCAGGAGCCGCTGCGCTACCTCGAGAACTCGCCGCTGTTCTGGGTGGATCGCATCCAGACGCCGCTCCTGATCATGCACAATGACGGCGACGGCGCGGTGCCCTGGTATCAGGGAATCGAAATGTACGTGGCGCTGCGCCGTCTGGGCAAAGAGGTGTACCTCGTGGACTACAACGGGGACGAGCACAATCCCACCAAGCGCGCCAACCAGATGGACATCGCCATGCGCATGCAGGAGTTCTTCGATTATCACCTGCGCGGATTCCCCGAGCCCGGGTGGATGATCCACGGGATCCCGTATCTGCAGAAGGGGCGCGATCAGCTCGGCCATCCGGCGGGCGTGCCGCCGGCGCCGAGCGGCGGTGACGGGGGTGGCGCTCCGGCGCACCGGTAGCCGGAGTCGGCGCCTGGCGTGGCGGCGCGTGGTCCCTCGTCCCGGGGCCGCGCGCCGTTTACGTTTCGGTGTCGTTCCCTCTCGCCTCCGCGCCCGCCGATGATCACCGTTCCCTTTGCCGAACCGTTCACGCGATTCCGCGCGCTGCTCGACCAGGCGCAGGCGCTGGATCGCGCCCTGCTCCCCGAACCCACGGCGTTCGCGCTCGGCACGGCCGACGCCCAGGGCCGTCCCGCGGTGCGCATCCTCCTGCTCAAGGACGTGGACGAACGCGGCTTCGTGTTCTACACCAACTTCGAGAGCCGCAAGGGCCGCGAGCTCGCGGCCAACCCGCATGCCGCGCTCTGCTTCCACTGGCAGGCCATGGAGCGCCAGGTGCGGGTGGAGGGACTGGCGGCTCCGGTGACCGACGCCGAGGCCGACGCGTACTTCGCCTCACGGGAGCGGGGCAGCCAGATCGGGGCGTGGGCGTCCACCCAGAGCCGCGAACTGGCCACGGATGGGTTGCTCGCGGTGCGGGTGGCCGAGTTCACCAGGAAGTTCGGCGATGGGCCGGTTCCGCGCCCGCCGTACTGGTCGGGGTTCCGCGTAGCGCCCGACCGGATCGAATTCTGGCACGCCATGCCGAGCCGGCTGCACGAGCGCGAGGTGTACACCCGGGCGGGCGACGGCTGGGCCCGGCGCCCGCTGTTCCCGTAGCCCACCGAAAATCTCCGTAGCACGCGGCCGCCGGACATTATAAGATTCCGGTCTATGGGGACTCACACCGCGGATTCGGCGCCCGTGTCGGCGCCTCCGGACGCCAACGCGCCTGCCACCGGCTGGACCATCGAGGCGGCGCGCCAGCTCTACAACATCGAGGGCTGGGGCGCCGGCTTCTTCGACGTCAATGCCAAGGGGCACGTCGTGGTCCGCCCCGACAAGACCCAGCCCGGCCAGGAGGTGGATCTCTTCGAGTTGGAGCTCGACCTCGAAGAGCAGGGGATCGCGCTGCCGGTGCTGCTGCGCTTCTCCGACATCCTGCGCTCGCGCATCGACGCGCTGGGCAGCCATTTCCAGGCGGCGCGCGACGAGTACGGGTACCAGGGCGGCTACACCACGGTGTACCCGATCAAGGTGAACCAGCAGCGCCACGTGGTGGAGGAGATCGTGCAATTCGGGGCCGCCCACGGCGTGGGCCTCGAGTGCGGCAGCAAGCCCGAGCTGCAGGCGGTGCTGGGGCTGGCCGAGCACACCAACCACGTGATCGTCTGCAACGGGTACAAGGACGAGGAGTTCATGCGCCTCGCCCTGATGGGCCAGAAGCTTGGCCACCAGGTGTTCATCGTCATCGAGCAGCCCAGCGAGATCGACGTGCTGCTGCAGGTGGCCGACGAGATGGAGGTCACGCCGCTGGCGGGCGTCCGCATCAAGCTGGCGTCGCGCGGATTCGGGCGGTGGGCGGAGAGCGGCGGCGAGAAGTCCAAGTTCGGCCTCAACTCGGCCCAGCTCGTGCAGGCCGTGGAGAAGCTGCGCGCCGCCGGCCGCCTCGACATCCTGCGGCTCATCCACTTCCATCTCGGCTCGCAGATCACCGACATCCGATTCATCAAGTCGGGGCTGCAGGAGATCGCCCGCTTCTACGTGGAGCTCCGGTCGATGGGCGTGGACATCTCGCACGTGGACGTGGGCGGCGGGCTGGGCGTGGATTACGACGGCACCAACTCCACGTCCGACGCGAGCGTGAACTACTCGCTCCAGGAGTACGCCAACGACGTGATCTACACGCTGGCCGAAGCGTGCCGCGAGCACGACCAGCCGATGCCGCACGTGATCAGCGAGTCGGGGCGCGCCCTCACCGCGCACCACGCGCTGCTCCTGCTCAAGGTGATCGACGTGGAGTCGGTGGCCGAGCAGCCGCTGCCCCCGCTCACCGACGACGACCATCAACTCCTCCACGAGATGGTGGCCGACCACAAGGACGTCTCACGCAAGAACGTGTCGCGCCGGCGCGTGAAGGAGGTGTTCCACGACGCCACCTTCGACAAGGATCGCGCGCACGAGTACTTCAATTCCGGCGTGCTTTCGTTGCGCGAGCGGGCCCTGGCCGAGCAGGCGTATTTCGCCACCATCAACGTCATCGCCCGCATCTGCCGTCAGAATCGCGACGCCTACGACGACATCATGGGCGACCTCGAGTCCACGCTCGTCGACCGCTACTTCTGCAACTTCTCGCTCTTCCAGTCGCTGCCCGACAGCTGGGCCATCGACCAGCTGTTCCCGATCATGCCCATCCACCGGCTGGACGAGGAGCCCACCCGGCGTGGCACGATCCAGGACGTGACCTGCGATTCCGACGGCAAGATCGACCGGTTCGTGGGTGAGAAGACCGGCGCGCCGAGTCTGGAGCTCCACGAGTTCCGCGACGGCGAGCCGTATGTGCTCGGCGTGTTCCTCACCGGCGCGTACCAGGAAATTCTCGGCGACCTGCACAACCTGTTCGGCGACACCAACGCCGTGCACGTCCGTCTGGGCCCCAACGGCGGCTACGAGGTGAGCGACCTCGTGCACGGCGATACGGTGACCGAGGTGCTGGACTACGTGCAGTTCCGCGCCTCCGATCTCCTCCAGGTGTTCCGGCGCAAGGTGGCCGCGGCCAAGTACCTCACGCGGCAGGAGGCCAACACCTTCATCGCCGACTACGTGGCCGGTCTCGAGGGCTACACGTATCTGGAGGGCGAGGCGGCGCAGTGATCCTGCCCGTCGCGGTGCTCGCCGCCGGGGCGGGTGCCGCCGAATCCCCGGTCGCCCATCTGCTCGCGGCGCTGATGGCGATCATCGTGGGCACCAAGGTGCTCGGCGAGATCGCGCAGCGGTTCGGACAGCCGGCCGTGCTCGGCGAGCTCGTGGCCGGTGTATTGCTCGGCGGATCGGTGCTGGGCATCGTCCATGCCTCCGATGCCGTCATCGCCGCGATGTCGCAGATCGGCGTCATCCTGCTGCTGTTCGAGATCGGGCTCGAGACGGACGTGCGGTCGCTGGTCAAGGTCGGCGGCGTGGCCACCACGGTCGCATTCGCCGGCGTCGCGATGCCGTTCGGCGCGGGGTTCCTCGGCGCCGAGTGGCTGGGGCTCGGGCACGTGCCGGCGCTGGTGTGCGGCGCCGCGCTCTGCGCCACCTCGGTGGGCATCTCGGCGCGCGTGCTCTCCGAACTCGACATGCTCGAGACCACCGAGGGACGGGTGGTCCTGGGCGCGGCCGTGATCGACGACGTGATCGGGCTCGTGATCCTGGCCGTGGTGGCCGGCATCGTCGAGGGGGGCTCCGCATCGGTGACGAGCATCGCCCGCATCGCGGGGGTGGCGGGGGCGTTCGTGGTGCTGGCCGTGGTCGTCGGCGGCCGCGTGGCGCCGCCCGTGTTCCGCGTGGCCGAGAGGATCCGGGCCTCCGGCGCACTCGGTCTGGTGGCGATCGCATTCGCATTTTTTCTTGCCTGGCTCGCCCACCTCGCGGGCTCGGCGATGATCATCGGCGCGTTCGCCGCGGGCCTCGTGCTCCACGACCTGCCGCAGGCGGGCGAGGTGCGGGAGTCCACCACGCGCATCGGGCAGTTCTTCGTCCCGATCTTCTTTGCCAGCGTGGGGGCGGCCGTGAATCTGCGCGCCCTCATGAGTGCCGACGCGTTGCTCGTGGGCGGCATGCTGATCGCCGTCGGCGTGGCAGGCAAGGTGCTGGCGGGCTACGTGCCCTGGTGGTTCCGCGGCGACAAGCTGCTCGTGGGCGTGGCCATGGTGCCGCGCGGCGAAGTGGGGTTGATCTTCGCGCAGATGGGGCTCGCCACCGGCGGCATCGACGCCGGATTGTTCGGCGCGATCATGCTCATGGTGCTCGTGACGACGTTCATCACGCCCCCCGCGCTGGGGCGGCGGGCCGCGACGCGGGAACGGCGGCTGGCCGCCAAGGGCGGCCTCGACGATCTCGTGGCGGGCACGTCCCGACATACGAAAGCGCGCTGACGCGGAGACCGCGCCAGCGCGCTGCGGACGTGGGGCGGCCTACAGGCGGTCGGCCACGGCCTGCCAGTCCACCACGTTCCACCACGCCTTGATGTAGTCGGCGCGCCGATTCTGGTAGTTCAGGTAGTACGCGTGCTCCCAGACATCCAGGCCCATCACGGCGTGCTTGCCGTCCATGAGCGGATTGTCCTGGTTGGGCGTGCTCACGATGGCGAGCTTGGCCCCGTCCTTCACGATCCAGGCCCAGCCCGAACCGAACCGCCCCATCGCGGCGGCGGCGAACTGCTCCTGGAACTTGGCAAAATCGCCGAACGACCCCTTGATCGCGTCGGCCAGCTTGCCGGTGGGCTCGCCGCCTCCCTTGGGACTCATGATCTGCCAGAACATCGCGTGGTTCCAGTGGCCGCCGCCGTTGTTGCGCACCGCGGTGCGCACCGCCTCCGGCACGGCGTTCAGATTCTTGAGCAGATCGTCGAGCGACTTGCCCTGCAGCTCGGGCGCCTTGTCCACGGCGGCGTTGAGGTTGGTCACGTAGGCGCCGTGGTGCTTGTCGTGCTGGATCTCCATCGTTCGCGCGTCGACGTGCGGCTCGAGGGCGTTGTTCGCGTACGGAAGGGCGGGCAGGGTGAAGGCCATATCGATCTCCTTGGACGTCAGGCGTCCGGTGCGATATCCGCTGGGGCGGCCCGGCGGCGTGCGCGCAACCACGCGACGGCGCCTGGCGTGAGCGACAATCCGATCACGATCAAGATCACCACGTCGATGTGGCGATCCACTCCCGGAATGTAGCGCCCCAGGAAATACCCGATGAAGAGCATGCCCCAGATCCAGGCCAGCCCCCCGATGATGTTGAACACCGTGTAGCGGCGTAGGTTCATGTTCGCCACGCCGGCCACCACGGGCACGAACGTGCGCACGATGGGCATGAACCGCGCGATGAGCACCGTGGCGCCGCCGTGGCGCTCGTAGAAGTCGTGGGCCCTGAGCAGATGCTTGCGCTTGAACAGCAGCGAATCGGGACGCGCGTACAACGCGTGCCCGGTGGCGCGCCCGATGCCGTACCCCACCGTGTTGCCGATGATCGACGCCGCCGACAGGAGGAGTCCCATCAGATAGACGTCGAACTGCCCGAGCGCCGCGAACAGGCCCGCGGTGACGATCAGCGAATCGCCGGGAAGGAAGAATCCCACCAGCAGGCCGGTTTCCGCGAAGATGACCGTCGTCAGCCCCACGTACCCACCCCACGCGATCAGCTCGCGGACGTTGGTGATGCGGTGGAACAGATCGAGCAGTTCGTGCATGAGCGTCCGAGTGAGAGTGACCGGGCAGCGAACCTCTCAACTTCAAGGGTCCACGGGCCGCGGTCAACGGGCAGACCCGGGTCGCTTGTTCCCGTGCGGTCGCGGCGTGAACTTGGTTTGACCGTCCTACCCTCCTACCGTCCTACCCTCCTACCGTCTCTATTGGCATGCTCACCGTCCACCTCGTCTCGCACACCCACTGGGATCGCGAGTGGTACCACCCTGCGGGGCGGTTCCGGCAGCGCCTGGTGGCGCTGGTGGACGAGCTGCTCGACGATCCCCCGCGCGACGGCGCCAGCTTCCTCCTCGACGGCCAGACGGTGGTGCTGGACGACTACCTGGCCGTGCGTCCCGAGCGCGCCGCCGAACTCGCGGCGCTCCTGCGGAGCCGGGCCCTCGAGGCCGGGCCCTGGTTCGTGCTGTCCGACGAGCTGATCCCGAACGGTGAGACGCTCGTGCGCAACTTGCTCCAGGGGCGCCGAACGCTGCGCGCCCTGCGGGCCGAGGCGCCGCCGGTGCTCTACTGCCCGGATTCGTTCGGGCACCCGGCGGCACTGCCCAGCCTGGCGCGCGGATTCGGGCTCGATATGGTCGTGGTCTGGCGCGGCTTCGGCAGCCGCCGGTGGCCGGACGGCGACGCCTGCTGGTGGGCGGCGCCCTCGGGCGAGCGCGCGCTGCTGTACCATCTGCCGCGCAGCGGGTACGAATTCGGCGCCGACCTGCCGGTGGATGCTGCCGCGGCCGCCACGCGGTGGCGGAATATCCGGGATGAACTCAAACCGCGTGCGCGGATCGGCGTCGTACTGCTCCTCAACGGCGCCGACCATCACGCGCGCCAGCGTGACCTCTCGGCGGCCATCACGGCGCTCGCCGGGGTCGCGGCGCCGACGACGGTGAGCCCCAGCTCACTCGGCGCGTTCGCCGGCGCGGCCCGCGACGCCGCGGGCGCGGCGCGCCTGCCCGAGATCCACGGCGAATTGCGCGATTCCTACGGATATGCGTGGACGCTGCAGGGCACCCTGGCCACGCGGGCGCACCAGAAGCGGCGCGCGGCGCGGATCGCGCGACTCCTCGTCCGCGAGGTGGAGCCGTGGACGGCGCTCGCGGCGCGGCAGCGTAGCGGAGCGGGCCGGGCGCTCGTCCTCGCGGCGTGGCGCGAACTGCTCCTCGGCCATCCGCACGACACGCTCTGCGGGTGCTCCACCGACGCCGTGGCGCGAGCGTTCGATGCCCACCTGGATGAAGCCGGCGCCCAGGCCGAGGGACTGCGCGACGACGCGATCGCGGCGCTCGCCGGCCACGACCCCGAGCATGCGCGTGGCGCCCACGAGGCATGGCGCCCGCAGCTCGTGCTGCGCAACCCCGCCGCGCGGGCCCGCGGCGGCGTGGCGGTGGTGGACATCGCGCAGTTCGTGGCCCACGTGCCTGTGGGCCCCGGCTCGGCGCCGGGTGAAACGCCGCACGCGCGACGC